>JAKPQU010000369.1 GCA_029555925.1 Bacillota bacterium | reverse complement strand
ATCGGTGCGTAAATCAATGGTGTATTGTTTTGTAAATTCTTCAACCAGATAATCCATGATTCTCTGATCCCAGTCATCTCCACCAAGTCTCATATCACCGCATGTAGCTATTACCTCAAAGACTCCGCCACCTATCTCAAGTATGGATACATCAAATGTTCCTCCGCCCAGATCATATACAAGAATCGTCTCAGTCTCATAGAGTTTATCCAGTCCATAAGCAAGAGAAGAGGCTGTAGGTTCGTTTATAATTCTTACAACATCCAGACCTGCAATAGTTCCTGCATCTTTAGTTGCCTGTCTTTCACTGTCATTAAAATAAGCCGGAACTGTAATGACAGCTTTTTCAACTGGTTCACCGAGATAAGCTTCTGCATCCATTTTCATTTTATGTAATATCATAGCGGATATTTCCTGAGGAGTATATTCTTTATCATCTATCTTGACCGTATAATTAGTCCCCATATGACGTTTTATAGAAGCTATAGTACGTTCCGGGTTACTTATAGCCTGACGTTTCGCTATATCACCTACTAATCTTTCTCCTGTTTTTGAGAAACCGACAACAGAAGGAACCAGTTCATTACCTTCGGAACTCGGAATAACTACTGGTTCTCCTCCTTCCATAACAGCAATCAGCGAATTAGTTGTACCTAGGTCAATTCCTACTATTCTACTCATTTATTTCTGGCTTTCTAGCCTCTCTCCCTTCTGAAACACTTCCCTCTCCCTGATAACTATTTTTCAGGAGAGGTTTTATAATTTATTAAGAAATCAGGTTAATTATATCATAATTTTTCTAAATAGACAATTATAATTTATTTCGACTAAAAAATCAATCCTTTAAAAATTATTTTTCAATTTTTTATTTTAAACTTCCCTTGGATACTCTGACAAGTGACGGACGCAGTAATTTATTTCCGAGCCAGTAACCCTGTCTTAAAACTGAAATAATTGTATCTTCGGGATACTCATCATTTTCAATTTTTTCAAAAGCTTCGTGAATCTTCGGGTCAAACTCTGTGCCTGAAGGTGATTCGATTGGTTTAAGACCTTCTCTTTGAAGAACTGAAACCATACGACGGCTGATGAGCTGTACTCCTTCAATAAGGCTATCTTTACTGGCAGAATCCTGTGTAGATGCTTCAACTGCTCTTTCAAGATCGTCAAGTACTACTATTAATTTACCCAGGAATTTTTCATTCGATTTATTTTTAAATTCATCAACAGCCTTGTCTTTTCGTTCTTTCAAGCGCTTAATATCCATTTCGAGTCTCTGGGAACGGGCAAAATATTCGGAAGCAAGTTTTTCTCTCCTTGCAAGTTCATTCTTTATATTATTATCTTCCTGTCCTTTAGAAACTGTTTCACCGGAAAATTCGAGTTTATTCTGTTCTCGAAATTGCTCTATTGCATCAATGTCCTTAGATCTTTCTTTAAGAATTTTCTCATAAAAATCCAGTAATTTGTTAAATAAATCCATATGAGAATATATCAAATTTCCGTTTGAATTTCTCCTGAGCAGTTCAGTTTTTAAATTGTTAAAATCATCGGAATTGACTTTAAAATCTTCAAGATGTTTTATTCTTTCCAGGATTTCACCGGGGAAAATTTTAAGGGGGCCATCTTGTTGACCGGGCTTATCGGCGGAAGCTCTATTTACGGCATTATCGATAGTTTCTTCCAATTTTTTATCTCTTACCCATCTTGATTTCCCCCGTTTAAGTTCCTGTTCGTAAAAATCCAGCAATTTCAAAGATAGTTCTTTATGTGAAATAGCAAATTCTCCTGTAGGTTTTTTTCTGAGTATCTTCTTTTTAAATTCCATTAGCCTTCCAGGTTCTATATCAAACGTATCCAGTCTTTTAATTCTGTCATCTATTTCAGGAGGTAGTGTATCGCCCAGTGTTTCTTCATTACCGAGAGAAGCAACTTTAGAAAACTTCAGTGTTTTCTTTTCTGAATCTAATTTATCTACATGGGCTTTAAATTTATCCAGTTCATTAACTGAAAATTCAGCAATAAGGGCATATAATTCAGGTAAAGCTTTTACAAGGCGGCCAGAAGCATCTCTTTGAAAAAGTAACTTCTTTAATTTATCAAGTTCCGGCCCTGTACAACCAAAATCTTCAAGTTTTTTCAGCCAGTCTTTTATATCCTGCGGTACTGACCGGCCAGCAGTTTTTGCACCGGTAGAAAACATAGTAGAAACATCTTTTTTTTCTACCATTCTCATATTATCAACAGCTATTTTCTTTTTCTCAAGTTCTCTGATTAAAAACGGGATAAACTGCTGATAAAAATCTACTGCTTCGGAGGAAGTTAAAAAATTCTTTTCAGATCGCGAAAGATGTTCCTGGTAACGTGATAATTCCTCCTGTTCCAGTTCAAGATTTTCTAATTTTCTCAGTCTTATTAATTCTTCATTTAATGAAACTTTTTTTAACGCTTTACTGTCATCAACATATTGTTCCACAAAAATTTCAACTCTACCTTTCTTAAATGTAAGGTTTAACTACCAGCTAACTTTCCTTCCATGTTATCTGCTGGCTGTTGAACACATACTTTAATTTTTTATTAACTATTTAACCTGTTAAGCATTTTGCTAAAACTTTTAGCTATAAATGATATAAGGGGAACCATTTTCCCGTAATGCATTCTCGTAGGGCCGAGAATACCAAGGGTTCCAACCACTTCACCTTCAACTTTATAATAGGCCGTAATAATACTGCAATCATAAAATTCTTTTAATTTATGTTCCTGTCCGATAGTAACGTTGACTTCGTTAGCAGGTTCTTTTTTATTAATAAGTTGTGCAAATTCGTGATTATCCAGCATATCGAGTAATGTTTTTATTTTATCTACATTTCTGAATTCCGGTTTGGACATAAGATTTTGTGTACCTACCCATAAAACTTTTCTTTCCATTTCAGAGAATAGAGATTTCTTTATTTCCTCTACAAGAGGTTTAACCAGGTGTTTACCTGCTATTTTCTCCTGTCCTTCCAGTATTGAGTTATCTATTTTATCGGCAGTAATACCTTCCAATCTTTCTTTTAAAAAATTCAAAACAACTTCAATTTCACTTTCCGAAATCGATGTCGGGTTCTCAATTATTTTGTTAATCACAAGTCCTGTAGTAGTAACAATAACAATAAGGATACTATAAGGGTTTATACTTATGAGATGTATATCTTTAATAACTATATTTTTAAAATTAGGAGGAACAAGTATGGATAACTCTTTTGTATGATGAGAAATTAAATCAAGTGTTTTATCAAGTAATTGATCTATTTGATAGATTCTTTTATTTAATTCCAGTTTTATCGTGTACTGTTCTTCCAGTGAAAGTTCTTCTTTATTCATAAGATGATCCACATAATATCTATAACCCTGATGTGAAGGAACCCGTCCGGAAGCAATATGAGGACGTTGTAAAAAACCTCTTTTTTCAAGTTCTGCCATTTCACTTCTAATAGTAGCAGAACTACAGAGATTTCCCAGTTTTCCTTCCAGAATAGAAGAACTTACAGGTTCTGCTGTTAATATAAATTCCCTTGTTAATAAACCGAGTATTTGTTTTTGTCTCGGAGTCAATGACATATTTTACACCCTGACAATCCGACGATAATTAATATTTAGGAAATTATACCATAAAAATGTCTGGAAGGCAATTTTTGCCTTTCAATACTATCTGGGTTCAGGTATATTATATTTTTGTAACAAAACAGTTCCTATGCTGTCTATCTTTTTTGATTCCTGTTCTATGGAAGCGGCTTTCCCCTGAACTGCAAGAAGGCCGTTAATATCCTGAGATGTAATACCTTCTTTTACTTCTTTTAATAAAATTATACCATTATCTATAATATTAATACAGCCATTATGATATTCTTTACATTCATCAGGAGGATTTAAAGCCGATATTTGATTTTTGGTATGTTTATAATTATTTATTAAATTATCGAAGCCTGCAGTATTTCCTTCCAGGCTTGAACTTATAAGTTGTTGTGCAAACTGTGAAGGGTCGCCGCCTACTTTACTTCCTGACAATATATTGTGTACACTGTACATATAATCCATAATTTTTTGTCTCTTATCAGGCTCAACAGTGTTTTGATTTTGAGTTTGATTTTGGACAGTTACAGGAGAAGATTGATTTACAGAAGCAGGTGTAGCATAATATATTATCTGTACCTGTGTCGTATTCGGAACGGGACTGACTCCGGGAGTTTCTATGGCAATTCCCGTTACCGGAGTATAATATATCGGTGTCGAAGCTACCACAGGAGTAGATAAATCTGTTACATAAGTGTTCTGAGAAGCTTCTATTGCCGGAGTGGGAGAAATATCTGCTCTGTCGTTAATTTTACTTAAATTATAATCATAGCGGCCAAGTCTATAGGCCCACAAACCGACCATTACGAGAGATAACGAAAAAATTACTCCCAGGACAAAAGCACATATAACTGTAATTATAGTTTTTTTATTAATATTCACGGGGAATACTCCTTATAAGTGAGTAGTGAGTAATTTTTTCACTGTTCACTACTATAAACTAGGGCTGACCAATCCTGGTAATCCATTAAATCCCGGTCCTAGTCGGTAAGCTCTTGAAAAGAATACTTCTGGTTTCTCATTTTGAAAGCTTCCCTGCCGCCTTCAAGATTAAGAAGAAGAAGTTCTCTTGTAGAAGGTCTGTCCAGTCCTCCTCCGTTCTGTATTATACCTGAATCTGATGAAGCGGTGAGAACAAGACTCAGTTCAGCATCTGCCACAACCAGTATATTGGCATTGTGAGTGGCCAGTATGAACTGTCTTCTTTCTTTTTCTTCCCTGAGTTTCTTTACTATGGGGTCGAAGACGGAAAGTGTATCCAGGGCATCTTCCGGCTGGTCTATAATGAGCGGGCAATCTCCGCCTACAGTAACTATATAAATAATAGAGGTACATTTTGCTCCAAGAGATAGATCTTCTATGAGTTTATAACGGTTATTTTCTTTAAATTTTAATTTTATAAGATCATAGAGATTTACAACCTGCAGGTCCAGCAGTTCTTTTTTATTAATAGAAAGTAATTTATTCATTAGCTGAATAGCTTTTTTTTCCGAGATACCGGCTGTTGCCACGAGAGAATTGTAATCTCTGTCCAGAACCATTTTCACCAGTTTGTCAGGATAAACAGACTGAACGACTTTATCTAAATCATCGGAAGATATTCTTTCTCCCTGAGTAAACATTAATAGTTTATTTAAATAATCATCTCTTACTGATTTAAAATAAAGTTCTATTTTTATTTTACCTTCCAGTCTTTTTTCTATTTCCTGGGCTCTTTGTAATCTTTTATCAAATCTACTTTTCATTACTTCTTCGAGGCTGTTCAACAGAGCATATCTTTTTTCAAAAAATTCCTCACTTCCTTTATTAATTTTTTCAAGGGAAGTTTTTCTCTGAAGCAGTTCCATTTCTTTTTCTTTAGATTCCTGGTATTCTTTTTCTGCTTCTGCAACTTCGGGAACGTTTAGTTCTGCAAGGAATTTTTCATAATTAAGCTGTGCTTCATTGAATTTTTCAGACCAGCAGGTTAATTCTTTCTTTATAGCTTCTCTTTTTCTATCAAAAATATCTTTTATATTTATTGTTGTTTTTTCAATTTCTTCTCGAAGTTGTCCTGTAAGAGAGGAGAGATTGTTCATTATATCGACATTAACGCAATTATCACAATCTATAGCGGGTATATAACTTTCATGATCTACTTCCTGTAATTTCGCGAGTAAAATATTCATGTATTCATCAAGGTTTTTTTCTACAATGTAAAAATAATTTTTTTCTTCCAGCCATTTTTGATATTTCTTCAATATAGGATCTTTAAGTTTTTCATCAAGTAACTTTATTTTTTCATGAATGATAGTAAGTTGTTCTTTTATCTCTTCATATTCATCAGAGCAATCCTGACAAGCTGCAAGTTCCGTAGCATTTACATTCAGTTCTTCTAAAAGTTTTTTCTCCTTACTGTCTTCTTCCGACATATCAAGAGAGCTATCGATTATCTTGAGTTGAGCGGAACGGTTTCTGGCTATATCAACGATTTCTCCCTGGCTATAAGCTTCAACTCTAAAGAAGTTCGATACACTTACCTCCAGAGGTGTTTCTTCTCCGTCTCTGAATATTCTGGGTTTGGTCCATTCCCTGTTTACATCTCTTTCTATACGAAATTTTCCTCTCTCATCTTCAACAAATAATCTAACTTTTCCGCCTTCTCCGACCAGTTTTTTAATTTTTCCGTTTGCATCTTCTTTAATTGTAGAAAATAAAGAGTTTGAATCAAAGGCAAATCTTATCAATTCAATAGTAAAAGACTTACCTACTCCTTTTCCTCCTACAAGACAGTTCAAATTGGGATGAAAATTGAAAGGTTGATCTTTAAAAAATCCCTGATTAACTTCCAGCTTATTTATACGGGGATGAGTACTGCTTATTTTATCGCCGGCAAATTTAATTTTAACCTGATGGTCCAGAAAGGCCTGTTTCAGACCTTCCAGAGAAATAGTATCCATTTTTATATAGGAATAGCTTTTACCTATTTCTGAAAGACTGTATGAATTAGAGCCCATTATACATGCTATATCTCTGTTATATTCAGTTCCTTTTGCATTGGAATATTTATTTTTTAAAGCCGGCTGACTTATTTCAAGAGCAAGTAAATTCTGATCGTTGTAAACTTTCATTCTCTGTGAATTCCGTAGAAGTTCATATACAAATCCATCTGGTTGATCTACATTGCAGGCAATTACAATTCCTTT
>JAKPQU010000356.1 GCA_029555925.1 Bacillota bacterium | reverse complement strand
GATGGCCATCATGTTACTTTCCAGCCGGAGAATTTTTCTCCCGTTAAACTTCAGGAAATGCAGGTATGGGGACATAATAAATTTTACAGCATCTGGAGACTGATTAAGAAATTTATGAAAGGGAAATTTATAGATGCAGCTATATATGCATATGCCAAGAATATTAACAGGTTATGGAAAAAAAGTAACAAATTTTTCATGAATTATCTGAATTTTATGTCTATCTCAGAGGAACTGACCAGAAGAATAAAAGCATTTTTTGATATCAATGAAGATACCAGGGTTTTTTCCAGGGTAGAACTGGCCTATCAGTTTAAAAAATTAACGTTAAGTCAGGAAGAGATTAAAACAATTATAAATAATGCAAAAATAACTATAAAAGACTGGTATGAGATTACAGAAGATACAATAGATAAGGTAAAACATCAGATATGTGCTGATAAATTAAAGGTTCTTGCCAATAAATCCCTTCCAGAGGTAGAATTAAAGCAGGAATTGAAAAAAATGGATTTTAAACAGGAAGAAATCAATGTAATATTAAATCAGACTGACAGGAAGGTTAAAGCCTGGTTTGAAATCAATGAAGAGGTTATTGAAAATCTGAAAAGTAAAATTAATATTAATAGATTGAAAATGTTTTCCAATCAGGTATTCTGCACGTTTATAGGTAGCACGGAAAGGTCTTCACAGTCAGGTAAATCATAAAATAAACATTGTAATGGGTGGGACTGTAAAAAATAACCACGTTATAGTTAGTTTCATAACTATCCATAAATAATGACCTCGTGATGCGTAAAGCGTAATGCGTGATGCGCAGGGATTAAAACCCGTCACGCGTTACGCTTTACGCTTTACGATACAAACTTTAACTATGATATAGTTATTTTCGGACAGTTCCTAACTATAACAGGATTAAGTTACCACATTAATAGGTTTTCCTTCCAGAAAGGAAATAATATTTTTCAGACATATATCTTTGAGTCTTTCCATTGCTTCTTCCGTATAAAAGGCAGTATGAGGTGTGAGAAGTATATTCTCAATATTAAATAATTTACTGTCTTTCGGAAGCGGTTCTTTTTCAAACACATCGAAGGCTGCACCTTTAATTTTCTTTTCTTTCAGTGCTGCTATGAGATCTTGTTCGTTTACAACAGGCCCTCTTGCACAGTTAATCAGGATAGCTTCTTTTTTCATTAATTTGAATTTATCCCTGTCAATAAGATGTCTTGTTTCATTATTTAAAGGGAGATTCAGGCTTATTATATCAGCTTCTTTCAAAAGGTTTTCCAGAGAAGAAGTTTTTATATGTGTGTATTTTGCCGGATGTTTTGTATTTACCAGAATATTCATACCGAAAGCTTTGGCAATTTTTTCCACTCTTTTTCCGGTGTTGCCATAGCCTATTATACCCAGTGTTTTTCCTTTTAATTCCATTACCGGCTCAAGGTCTGTCCACCAGAGACCTTTTCTCATTTCTCTGTCCATATAATTTAATTTTTTTGTCAGGCTCAGAATCATAGCGAAAATATGTTCTGCCACTGCATCAGACGAATAGTCGGGAACATTGCACACTGTTATGCCATGTTTTTTTGCAAGGTTTATATCAATAAATTCATAGCCTGTGGCATAAACGGATATTAATTTTAATTTCTTTAACTGCGGTATCAGTTCATTATAAAATGTTTTATCCACTGTAATTATTTCGGAATTTTTGAGGAGTTCTGAGAAGTCATGAGCAGGTAAATTTTTAGGATAATGTAATATATTACCAAGATTTTTTAATTTTTTTATATGAGATTCATTAAATTTTATTATTCCTTCTATTGCTATTTCCATATCTTTATCCTTTACTTTTAAAAAAAAAGATGGTATAAGAATAATACAATTACAGAGAAAAATCAATATGGTCGTGACGCATGACGTGTTTAATTCCTGTGCATTACCCATTACGCTTTACGCATTACGAGGTCATTAAACATGACAGGTGATTTCGCATATAAAGGAGTCTGATTTTATGAAAAAAACTTATTTTATTGCAGGAGGTGCTGGATTTATAGGCAGCCATCTTGTAAATAAAATTATCAATGAAGAAAAGGATATTTATGTAATTATATATGATAATTTTTCATCGGGTAAGATGTGGCATTTAGAACATATAAAAGACCATGAGAACCTTAACATTATTAAAGCTGATATAAAAGATTTTCAAACACTTTCATCTGCTATGAAAGATGTTGATGTCGTTTATCATTTTGCCTCCAATCCTGATATATCTAAAGCTGTTACTCAACCGGATATAGATTTCTGGGAAGGTACATATCTTACAAATAATATACTGGAAGCGATGAGAATAAATAATGTCAGAAATCTTTTATATGCTTCAGGAAGCGGTGTATACGGTGATACCGGATTACTTGAAGTGGATGAAGATTATTCGCCTATGTTGCCAATTTCAACCTACGGGGCAAGTAAACTGGCATGTGAAGCTTTAATCTGCTCATACTGTCATATGTTTGATATGAACGGATCGGCTTTTAGATTTGCCAATGTTGTGGGGCCTCATCAAACCCATGGAGTGGGTTATGATTTTGTAAAAAATTTGATGAAAAACCATGATAAATTAACCATACTTGGTGATGGTACACAGAGTAAATCTTATATTTACATAGATGATATAATAAATGCTATTAGAACAGTTGAAAAGAAATTTCTTAAAAATTTTAATTGTTATAATGTAGCAACACTTGATTATATAACGGTAAGTGACATAGCAGACATAGTATCTGAGATTATGGGGCTTAAAAATGTAGTCTATAATTATACGGGAGGAAAAAGAGGCTGGAAAGGTGATGTGCCGGTTGTAAGACTCAGTTCTAAAAAAATTAGAGCCCTTGGCTGGGAAAATTCATATACGACAAAATCTGCTATATACAAATCTGTAGCTTCTATTTATGAAGATGGACAATTAAATAAATTTGATTGGAGTAACGTATGATTATATCGAGAGCACCTGTCAGACTATCTATGGGAGGCGGAGGTACCGATTTACCTTCTTATTATGAGCAATTCGGTGGTTTTTTAATGGCTGTAGCTCTTAATAAATATGTTTATATAAATATTAATAAAAGATTTAATGAAACAATAAGATTGTCTTATAATAAAACTGAGATTATTAATGACATTAATAAAATTGAACATAATATATTCAGGGAAGCTTTAAAATTAACAAAAATTGATAAACAAATCGAGATAGTATCAATTGCTGACGTTCCTGCTCAGTGCGGTCTTGGTACATCCTCAACCTTTACTGTTGCCCTTTTGAATGGATTGTATACTTACAGTAAAGTATATATGGACCATTATAAATTAGCCGAACATGCATGTGATATAGAAATTAACTATTTAAAAGAACCGATTGGGAAACAGGATCAATATGCTTCTGTTTTTGGCGGTTTTAATGCATACTGGTTTAATAAAGACGGAAGTGTAATTGTAGAGCCGGTAAATATAAAAACTGAAAATTTAATAGAACTACAGAATAATCTCTTCTTATTTTATTTAAATAAAGAAAGAAAGGCTTCCAGTATACTTGAAGAACAAAATAAAAAAACCGGTAAAGGAGATAAAGAGACTATACAAAGACTTCATAATATAAAAGAAATAGGCATGGAGACAAGAAAGATATTCGAAAAAGGTAATATTGATGAATTTGGAGAATTACTCAATGAACACTGGTTTATAAAAAGAAAACTTTCAGATAAAATTTCAGACCCTTTTATTGACGAAGTTTATGAAAGTGCCAGAAAAAATGGAGCTATAGGAGGAAAAGTGGTAGGAGCAGGCGGAGGCGGGTTTTTATTATTGTATTGCCCTAAAAACAAGGGGAGGTTAGTTGAAGCAATGAGAAATCGTGGATTAACTCCTATGTGGTTTTCTTTTGAACAGGAAGGAGTTAAGATTATTTTTCATAGTTGAGAAATCAGGATGATTTATGTTCATGAAAAAAGATATGAGTATATGGAAGAAATCAATCATGGTATTATAAAACAAATTCCTCGTAATAACACAGAAGATGTAATTACAGTACTTGATGTAGGCTGTGGAGGAGGAGCTCTTTCAGATGAAATAAAAAAGAAAGGTTATATAGTATGGGGGATTGAAAACAATAAAAATGCCGCTTTAAAGGCAGCTAAAAGGATTCATAAAGTAATAAATCATGATTTAACAGATTACTCTGTAATTAAATCAGAAATAAAAAATCAGAAATTTGATTATATTATTTTATCGGATGTGCTTGAACATGTTTATGATCCTTTTTCTGTATTAAGAGAATATATGACTTTTCTAAAAGATCATGGATTTTTATTGGTTTCTGTTCCCAACACAGTTGTCTGGACTAATAGAATAAGTTTTTTATTAGGTTATTTTGACTATAGTGATACAGGTGTCATGGACAGAACACATATAAGGTTTTTTACGTTTAAAACAATAATAAATCTGGTAAAAGTGGCCGGTTGCTCTATTGTTAAGGTTGATTATACGCCTTATTTTATAAGAGTTTTATTGCCTGTAATAAAAAAGATTTTTTTAGCCAAAAAAAATAATAATGATACATATGAATTAATAGACTCTCCATTTTATAAAATATATATGAAATATATTTACCCTTTAGAATATTACGCAGGATATTTCTTAAAAACTTTATTTGCTTTCAGAATAATAATAGTCGGGAGAAAAAATAAACAGAATGAAACAGCATGATTTATGTAATGTTAAATTTCCAATAAGTGTTGTTATGATAACAATGAATGAAGAAGAAGCTATAACAAAAGTCGTGGAAGATATAAGGAAACATGTTCCGGAAGCAGAAATTTTAATTGTAGATTCAAGTAAAGATAAAACACCTCAGCTAGCGGAAGCATTAGGGATTAAAGTAATAAGACAATTTCCTCCCAGAGGTTATGGCCCTGCAATGGATCTGGCATTACGTTCCGCTTCAGGTGATATTGTCGTAACAATGGATTGTGATAATACATATCCTGCCTGTATGATACCGGAATTATGCAGTTATATAACTAAAGATGGATATGATCTGATAGATGGTTCCAGATTAAAACATAAACCTGAAGCTATGCCATGGATTAATTATATTGCCAATGCAGGTTTTGCACTGATGGCATCTCTTTTATTCCTGACATGGATTACTGACCTCCACAGCGGAATGAGGGCATATAGGAAAACTATGATTGACGAGCTGAAATATAATCCTTACGGCGCTGCTTTACCTGTAGAATTACTTTTGAGGCCAATAAAGATGGGCTATAAAGTAAAAGTAGTATTTATAGATTATTTTGAAAGGGTCGGTAAATCGACTATGAAACCTCTGGAAAGTGCATGGTGGACTTTAAAGAGAATACTGTCTGTAAGGTTGACTGGTTAGGAGATGAGAATGAATATCGGCATATTAGGCGGAGGGCTAAGTGGCGTTACTCTGCAGAGATTTTTAACTCATAACAGTGAGATACTTGAAAAAGAGAACAGACCCGGTGGTCTGTGCAGGACTTTTCAGAAAGACGGTTTTTCCTATGATATTGGCGGACACATATTATTTTCAAAAGATAATATTATACTTGATATGATAAAGGAAATACTCGGTGAAAACATTAATTACTGTAAACGTTCCAATAAAATATATTACAAAGGTTTATATGTAAAATATCCTTTTGAAAATGGTCTTGGAATTCTTACTAAAGAGGATATATACGAATGTCTTATTGGGTATATTAAGAATAACCATCCTGAACCGGCTAATTTCCTTGAGTGGATATATTATACCTTTGGCGATGGAATTGCAGAGAAATATTTAGTGCCATATAATAAAAAAATATGGAAAACCCCTTTAGATGAAATGTCTCTTGAGTGGGTAGAACGGGTACCTAAGCCTCCTGTGGAAGATATTGTAAAATCTGCTCTCGGTATAGAAACTGAAGGTTATACACATCAACTTTATTTTAATTATCCTTCTACAGGTGGTATTGAAGAACTTATAAAGTCTATGATAAAAGAAAACAGTAATATAACTACTGATTTTGAAGTCAAAAAAATCTCCAGATATAAAGACAGGTGGGTTGTATCAGACGGGAAAGAAGAAAAATATTATGATAAAATAGTAGTGACCTTTCCTGTTAAAGAAACAATAAAGTGTATTGATAATATGCCGGAACAGGTAATCAGGTCTGTTAATTCGCTGAAGCATAATTCTGTAAGGGTTATACTTATTGGTATTAACAATGAAGCTTTAATGGATAAAAGCGCTGTTTATATACCACAGAGCAACATTATTGCTCACAGAGTTTGTTATATGGGTTACTTCAGTAAACATAATGTTCCGGAAGGCAAGTCTTCACTTATAGCAGAAGTTACTACAAATAAGGTTACCGGCAATATTGATGACTCTCTCTTGATTGAGATGGTAGTTAATGACCTGGATAAAACAGGAATAATTAATAAGAAAGATGTTATTATCACAGATATTAGAAATTTTGAATATGGCTATGTAGTCTATGATATGAATTATACAAGAAATATTACCATGATTAAAGATTATTTTTCCGGCATCGGCATAGAATTACTCGGAAGATTTGCGGAATTTGAATATATAAACATGGATGAAGTAATAAAGAGAGCCAGAAAACTGGCGGAAAAGATTAATTATGAAGCTTAAAGATATTGGTAAACATTTTCTTTCATTGCAATTTTTAAAATTTTTACTGGCAGGTGGTATTTCGGCATTAATAAATTTTTTCAGCAGGTTTTTATTTGAACTATATTTTTCTTTTGTATTGAGTGTCGCTTTATCATATACACTTGGAACCTGTGTCAGCTTTGTTCTGAATAAAATTTTTACATTTAAATCTTATGAAGAAAATACACTGATTCAAATATTAAAGTTTATTATTATTGCATTGATTTCCATTGTTATTGCTTCATTTGTAGTATATGCAGTAATGAAATTATATGTTTTCTTACACATTTCTTTTATCTCGGAAGAATTCATGAAAACAATAGCTCATTTAACGGCTATAGCTGTTACTACATTATATAATTTTCTGGCCATGAAATATTTTTCTTTTAAAAAGATACGTTTGTAAGAGCCTATCCGAAAAGTCGCTCCATACCTTTCCAGTGCTGCCGTGATATTTTTTTCTCCGGATCACCAGGCAGGCAGACTACTAAAGCTAAATAGTATAAGGTACTACTGAAGTGAGAAGTGAATAGTGAAAAGTCAGAAAACCTTATTACCGTTACGATTTATAAAGACTCATAACCCTGTCCACATAGTTTATGGTTTCTTCATATGGAGGAATGCCTTTATATTTTTCAACAGCTCTGGGGCCTGCGTTATATGCTGCCAGGGCAAGTTTATAGTTGCCGTTGAATTTATTCAGCAACATTCTGAGGTATTTTGTGCCACCTGCTATATTCTGTCTCGGATCAAAAGAATCTTTTACACCAAGCATTTTTGCAGTATCAGGCATTAACTGCATAAGTCCCTTCGCTCCTGCAGGTGATACTGCATCTTTATCCCATGCCGATTCTGTTTCGATTACAGCATTGACAAATTTCACAGGGAGTTTATATTTATTTGCATAGAAAGCTATAATTTCATCATAATCATCTATTTTGGAAGAACCTGTCCCGAGGCCGAGTTCATTCAGCCCTCCTTCGCATCCTGTAAGGATTAATAGAAGTAGAACAAGAGATATTTTATAAATTCGAAACAAAATATTTCCCTCCTGAAAATAATTTTACCGGGCTGACTGCGATATTCCATATATAACACCCGGATAATCACAATTGTCTGACTGCTGTGCCAGTCTATCAAAATTTTGACTGTGTCATAAATTTTGTGTAAACCTCTATTAGAACCTTATGTTATGGTGAGTTTACACAAATCATCTGACATTCTTTAATTTTTTAAATAATAGCAAATTACGTGCCATTTGTATGATGACCTTACGGATACTTTTATAAATAATATAAAATTGAAATTCTTCATTAATTTGAATTTTCCTCTATATCTTACGTAACTGGAACGTATAGGAATTTTCATTTTTAATGTTGTAAAATAAAGCTTTACATGAAAATTATGTAGAAGCAACTTATCTAAATAATTTATAAATTCGGCATCAGTTAAAATCAGGTGTTGGGTTCCGGGTTTAATCTTCTTAACCCGACATCTGAAACCCGACATCCGAAATCAGCAAGCAATCAGGGGCATATCTAACGTTATCGATACTGAGAGTTATTCTATTATAATCTGGGTTGCTATAAAAATTTGCCTGTCATAAAAAACACAATCTTATCTCTTATGATTGAATGTTTTTTTTATATATTTTATAATATAGTATCTATTTTTTTTATAATTTCTGTAAAAATCAAGGAATTATCAAAAATATGTAAAATATAATGGTAGTTGATTTATATTATTTGATTGTGTTAATTTGTAGCCCTTCCGTCACGCGTCACGCGTTACGCGTCACGTGTAACGATATTTATATTCTGAGGTGAGCAGGTGGTTTGTTCTAAGTGTGGTTTAAATAATAGAGATGGCGCCAATTTCTGTGACGGATGCGGTAAAGCTCTTGCCGGGGGAACAACAGATGAAGTCAAAGGTCTTGCCCTGGTTGAAGGAAGCACCCTTAAGGGCCGTTACATAATAAAAAACCTTATTAAAGTTGGCGGTATGGGTGCTGTTTATAAAGCAGAAGATAAAGTTACTGGAAAAATTTGTGCTGCAAAAGAGCTGTGGACTTACTGGGCTGCATCGGATCAGGAGAAGGAATATCTTATAAAAAAATTTGAAAGTGAAGCAGATCTGCTTCATAAACTCCATCATACAAGCCTTCCCAGTGTTATGGATTATTTTATTTCCAATGAACGTTATTATATTCTTATGGATTTTATAGAAGGTTCTGATCTGGATACTCTCATACAGGAGCAGGGAAACCCGGGATTGCCCCAGGAAGATGTTGTAAAATGGGCAATTCAGGTTGCTGAAGTGCTTGAGTATCTTCATAACTGTGATCCTCCTATAATTTACAGGGATTTGAAACCGGCAAATATTATGATCAGGAATTCTGATAGTAAAATAGTTCTCATAGATTTCGGTATTGCCTGTTCTCTTCAGGACGGTTCAGGAGGAAGTCCCAGGACTATGATCGGAACCATGGGCTATATGTCTCCTGAACAGTTTATAGGTAAGGTTGCCCCTACAAGTGATATATTTTCCCTGGGAGCTACCCTTTATTATCTTTTAACGGGTACAACCCAGGAACTTTTTAATTATAAGCCCATGAATAATATAGTCCCCGGAATCAGCGAGGCCCTTGATGATATAATCCGCAGATCCCTTCAGTTTAAACCTAGTGACAGGTTTCAATCTGCAGGGGAAATGGCTATAGCGCTGGAACAGGCAATGAGACAGCATTTCCTTGTAACAAAAAGGCTGAGTGAAGTAGATCTCTGGATGAATCAACTCTGTTCGTTGAAAGATGATAAATCAAAGCTGGAAGCCATAAATCGACTCGGTGAACTTGGAGATAGAAGGTCTTCAAATATTCTGGCAGATATTGTCCTTGAGGATAATAATCCAATCTTAAGGCAGGCAGGTGTTTATGCCCTCGGAAAAATAAAAGATCCGACGTCTATATATGCTCTGATTAAGAAACTTAAAGACCAGAATAATGATGTCTGTCTGGCTGCCATAAAGAGTTTAAGTAATTTTAAAGAGAAAAAGGCTTTCCATAGTTTGATTGATTGTTTGAAGAGCGAAAATGTGAATATAAGAAAAGGTGCTGCCATAGCTCTTGGCAAAATGGAAAATCCCGATGCTCTTGAGCCTTTAATTGCTGCAAGAAATAAAGAAGGATTTTTCAGTATTGGTATGAAATCGGTTTTTAATAAATCTATAGAGAAAATCAAAGCAGCTAAAGCCAGGGTGCCGGCTGGTGCAGAAGAAGTAAAAGATATAGAAGATTCAGAAATATATGATCTTTTTGGAGTTTCTTCCCGGCCTTCTTCCAAGGCATCTGATTATGATACTCAAACTCTTCCCGATGGCATTACTTCAGATATTATATTTCAAGATAAAGATACAAGAGAACTGGAAGAAGAAGGCCTGGCGGAACAGAAGACATTTGAATATAAACATGTTGACAGAATTTATCTCAATCTGATTAAAGAACTGCTGGAAAAAGATTTTACTGCTTTAATTCCTGCCATTCAGATGAACAGGCAGAAACTGGATGCAAGATTTTTCGAAATACTTGATTATGAAGTGCAATCTGCCGAGAATGACAGTAAACTTGCCAATGATTTATATTACCTGAACAGCATCATGAATAACCTGAGGATTCGAGATGCAAAGGTT
Organism: Bacillota bacterium; assembly: GCA_029555925.1. The sequence continues at coordinate 2,158 of JAKPQU010000356.1, read as the reverse complement.
CCCATTTATGTTCCCGGGCCGGGTGAGCTTGAAGCTTTAGAAATGGTACATCTGGGTCATGAGCAAAAGAAGCCTCCAGAAGATACATATGCGGAAGAATTGTCTGCTTCTATAAGTGATACATCTGCTCTCGTATTTTCCGGCAGAAAATTTTCTGCGAGCCAGCCGGCAGAAGAAGTTCTTTATTCTTCTCCTGCCATTGTTTCATCCGGTGAGATGGTGACAAAAAAAGACCTTGAAATTTCTTATGATAAAAAGAAAGAACATTCCGACCCTTCCCTCAAGATTCAAAGAAAAATAATGAAATATAAGAATATGTTGAGAGATAATCCTGATAATTTAGAAGAAGTTCTTTCGTGTTATAAAAAACTTAAGAAATCTTCTCCTCGTAATGAATATGTAATTGACGGTCTTGCCTGGGTATATATGAAAAAAGGCTTTTTAAATAAAGCCTTCAATGAATTAATTGCTCTTCTGGAACCTGGAGCTATCAGTGAAAACAGCTCATGCAAGAAATATTTCAAGAGTGAATAGTAAGTAAAACCCCTTTCGCTTTTCACTTTTCACTCTTCACTCTTTAATAAGTATTTTGTAAAACGTGAGAGCTTCCTGAAACTTTCCTTTCTGTTCATATATAATGGCGAGTTTAACCATTGTTTCTATGTCATCAGGTTTTGTCTTAAGTACAGTTTTCAGTCTCTTTATTTCTTTATCACTTACATCTACTTTTATTTTAAACATCTCTGCATATTCGGGAATACAATTAAGAGAATATTTATAACGGGAAAGAGCTTCCCGGTAATTGCCGAGTTTTTCATAAATTTCCCCCATTTTTCTGTAACAATCGTGAAGGGTTTCGGCAGATATACTGGCAGAATGAGTGTAGAGTTTAAAACAGTCGAGGGCATTTTTATAATCTTTCAGTGCCTCATAGGCCACGGCCATATAATAATAACATTCCATAGCCTTCGGATCTAACTGAAGAGCACAGGTAAACTCGTTTAATGCTTTATCAAACTGCTTTTTATTCAGCGATTTTATGCCTTCTTCTTTGTAATCTTCCACCGTATATACTCTGTCTTTATTAAGAACAGAGCCGTCGAGAGAAGAAAGAATCTTTTTTATATGATATATGGCTTTTGATAATCTTGCCTTCTTTTCATAAATAAGAAACAGTTTTATTCGTGTTTCATTATCGGAATTATTATCCTTCAGTTTCTGTTCTAAAAAATTAATCTCACTGTCGGTAGACACGAGATCTTTATGAAATATATTATTAAATTCGGGATAGGCACTCAGGGCATATTTATAATAGGTCATAGCTTTCGGAAAATTACTCTTTTTTTCATATACAAGAGCTATTTCCGTATAAATTCCCGGTTCATTGTAATGGGAACGAGAATATATTTCCAATTCTCCTATCGCTTCATCATATCTTTTCACTGCCGCAAGAGTTCTGCCAAGATAGAGGTGTCCCTCTGAAAGTTTTGAATTAAGGGCAAGGGCCTCTCTGAATTCAATCTCTGCAGTCTCAAAATTATTTGCCATATAGGCTTCTTTGCCTTTTTCAAAATGCTCAATAGCTTTTGCCACTTTTTCTTTATAGGCGTTAGATTGCCCTGTCTGTGCCAGTGGATTTCCGTATATTTCACCTGCCAATGAAGACGGACAGCATAAGACTATATAGATAGATAAAAATAAAAGTACCTGATAAAGCAAAAAGATCACCCCTTTATAGGTTTATAATTATGAAATTATAGCATAATAGAAATTTACCATCAAGTTTCGTTCCATCATAAAATATAATTGACTTTTACTTGACTTTATAGTTTCTGTAAAATAAAATACTGTATCCCTTGTTTCTGAAAACATTTCACCACATACCTTATACCAACAGACATGACCGGAGCGGTCACAACCAAATATGAAAATCAACCTCCAGTGAAGGTGCAAACTTCATCATTTTCATATAAAATTGCTTTAATTAAACTGAACAATTTGAATAACAGGTAAATACTGTCTGCCTGCCTGATTCTCCTCCGAAAAAAATCTAAACTGGAACGTTTATAACAGTTACAGCTTATATCATGGTACTTTACATTATAATTCAATAAAATATACCTGTGCTGCCGTGATATTTTTTTCTCCGGAACACCAG
>JAKPQU010000355.1 GCA_029555925.1 Bacillota bacterium | reverse complement strand
CTGGTGTTCCGGAGAAAAAAATATCACGGCAGCACAGGTATATTTTATTGAATTATAATGTAAAGTAGCATGATATAAGCTGTAACTGTTATAAACGTTCCAGTTTAGATTTTTTTCGGAGGAGCATCAGGCAGGCAGACGATATTTACCTGTTATTCAAATTGTTCAGTTTAATTAAAGCAATTTGGCATGACCAATAAACTATAATATCAGGCAAAAGAACAGAAAAATATAGTCTGATAATCTGTATGAAGAGGTTAAACTACAGGTAATCCATTTCTGCTACAAGATTTTTATCAAATGTTTCAAATAATCTGTCATAGGCCTTAGTGATTTCTCTGCCTGTAAAAAAGCTGTAAAAAAACAGGCTCAGAAGACCTCCAGCAGAAAGGATCTGGACAACAGTACATATATTACCGACGAGCCACATATAACCGGCATGAGGAGTAAAAGCAAGAACCCAGTAGAAGAGATCTATAATAAAAGCAGCAACAAGAGATATAATTAAAGGTTTTGCCACAGAGGTAATTCTGTCTGCATTATTAAAGAGTTTTCTGTTGAAATCTTCTTTTAATTCTCTGTATCTTCTTCTTTCAATAACTTCAAAAGGTTCGGACTTTATTTCCGGTGCACTGACTGAATTTTTTTCAAAAAATATATTTTTCACCACATGATGTTCGGAAACAACCATCTTCACTCCGGGTATATACGGCTTCTTTTCGGCACATTTATCCTGCTCCTCCAAAAGTTCTTCTGAATTTTTCCTGTAACATATATCTTTAAACATTTTTTCTTCGTTAACCACAAAAATCACCCTTTCGAATTAATTGTATTTTGTAAATACATAATATTATATAAATAATATTTTGTCAATATATTTATATAAAATTACAAAATTAAACATTAAATCTTTATCTGACTACAAACTTCTCATATCAATACAAATACTGTATAGTCATCACATAGCATTGCCGGATCGGAATATTTATAACAAATTTACATCATTCTGCTTTGCATTATAGTTCAATCGAATACACTGTGCCGCTATGATATTTTTTTCTCCCTATTACCACGGCATGGTGTTACGGCAAAATGGTATAAAATGAAAAATAGCTAAATATTAACAAAAAATTAACATTCAGTTGTTGTATTATTTTTTATTTTCGTATATTATATGATAAGATTATTAAGAAGCAGGAGGGTATAAATATGATTATAAACAGGACACAGCAACAAAGTACTATAACAGCACAGAAACAGGTAGCGAAAAAAGAAGGTTTTCAGGAACCGAAAGAACAGGTAATTTTAGGCTCAACCATCGAAACACCGGACTTCCTCAAAAAGCCGCAGTTTCCAGTCCAGAAAAATCTTGATGCAGAACTGGGCAAAGCAGGCGTATCCGTTGTTAAAGAAACGATCCGCGGCGGAATTTTCGGGGCACTTAAAGGTACAGTCTGTTCTATCATTGGGTATGCTGGTTCCGCTATAGCCGGCCCAATAGGAGGTATTGTAACAAGTGCATTAGTTGGCGGAGTTGGCTTTATCACCGGAGCATCAGAAGAAAAAACAACTGGTAGAGAGGCTTCACTCATGAGAGGTCTGGTTAACGGAGGTGCAAATGCTGCAGCCGCATATTTAGGTTCCACAGGGAATATCGGAACAGGTATTCTTGTTGACACTGCTATTTTTGCCACCCGGGGAGCACTAAACCCTCGCGACAAAACTGCAGTAGAGCTGATGTAGATTTTACATATTTCGATAAAATCAGAGAGGAGACTAATTTTATTAGTCTCCTCTTTATTTTTCACCCTTAATACTCCAATAAAATTATCTATTTCACTCTTCTTAACACACTTGCCAGGTTGGAAGCGCCGCTTCCTCCTATATTAAAGGTGAGACCGATTTCTGCTCCTTCTGCCTGAATACCTATGGCTTCTCCCATAAGCTGTTTTGCAATCAATACATGCATACTTACTCCTGTTGCTCCAACGGGATGTCCTTTTGCTTTGAGGCCGCCGCTCAGATTTACGGGCAGTTTTCCGCCGGGATAAATCATGCTCTGTTCATCTTCCAGGAGTTTCCATCCTTCACCGTCTTTTGCAAGACCCATGGCTTCAAGTATGAGTATTTCCGTTATAGTAAAACAATCATGGACTTCTGCTACATTTATATCATTTATAGTGAGTCCTGCTTCGTCCAGAGCTTTAGAAATAGCCATTTTCCCGGCTTTGAGTGTATAATTTTCTCTTTTTGATAATTCAAGATAATCGGTCGTATGACCTATACCTGCAAATTCTACAACTTTACCCTTCATTGACTTTGCTCTGTCAGTCGTTGCAAGGACAACAGCAGCAGAACCGTCTGACACGAGTGAACAATCATGAAGATGAAAAAGTCCTGCAATCTGAACATTTTTTTCAGGAGGAAGATTTAGTATATCCTTCCAGGTAAGATCTGAAGGCATATGGGCAAGGGGATTCGACTTTGCATTTTTATAGGCTTTAGCCGCAGACATGGCAAGCCATTTTCTCATCTGTTCATCTGTATATCCATAGTGGTCTCTGTAGCCTGTTGCAAATTTAGCAAAAAGCCCCGGGAAGGTTTCACCTTTACTGCCTTCTGTAGGACAGTAGGAAGCCATACCGAGTACTCTCATCATATCTCTTGTTTTAAGTTCAGTCATTTTTTCTGCACCTATAACAAGAACATTTTTATATCTTCCTGCGAGTATGGAATAAACTCCTTCATAAACAGCAGCAGAAGAAGAAGCACAGGCATCTTCCACTTTTGTTACAGGTTTAAAACGAAGATCACGGTGAATATCTATTGCCACGGGAGCAAGATGTTCCTGGCCGTTAAAACCGCCTGAGCTGAAATTTCCGACATATATGGCATCAATATCTGCCGGATTCAATCCCGAATCCTCTATGGCGCCTTTTCCTGCTTCTATTATGAGATCATAGATAGATTTACCTTCAAGTTTACCAAATTTTGAATTATATGTTCCAAGAATACTTACGTTCATTTCTCTTTCTCCTCTCGGTATTCGTGACGCGTGACGCGTGACGCGTGACGGGATTATAGCTGTGTTCCCGTCACGCATCGCTCGCAGGTCATCATTTTTTATTTTCTAATTCTTTTATTTTCTTCTCCAAACGTTCGATTTTGTCGTCCAGATAATTAATTCTCTGTGAAAGTTCGTCTATATCGCTATGAGTGGGAAGTTTCATATGTTTCATATAATATTCCGTCATTTCGTGAAACATTTTCTGAAAACCTGTTGAAGTTTTAAATATTTCCCAGCTATATCCTGCGAAGCCCGGCATTCTCATGATTTTTTCCACCATATCGCCGGTCTGTTTAAGCCACTCTCCATAAAATTTTTCATATGTTTCAGGTTTCCATGCCTCAGTGGCGAGTCCCATAGAACTTTTCATAATATTTATATTGGCATCCATCCATGATGAATAAAAATCTTTAAAAAAATTCGCACTGTCACTCATTACTTTAACTCCTTTATTTCTGTACCGTCCACGCGTCACGCGTTACGCGTTACGCGTCACGTCCTTAATTTCCATGTCTCAAACCGCCGTTTACGTCGATTGTTATCCCGTGGATTGCTTCATTTTTAATACAGAATTTTACCGTATCCGCTATTTCGGAAGGCTCTATAAGTCTGCCTATAGGCACATCTTTAAGTATTGCATCCAGGGCTTTCTGATTCATGCCCTTTACCATGGGAGTCGCCACAAATCCCGGAGCAATACATACACATCTTATACCTTTTATATTTCTCCTGTGAAATTCACTGCATATAACCTTTGGCATAATATCAACTGCTGCCTTTGTGGAAGAATAGTTTATCTGTCCTGCCACACCTGCTCTGTTCACAGAGGATACAGTAAAGAGAATTCCATGAAATCCGCCGTTTATCATTCTTTCCGTTGCTTCTCTTATGGTAAGAAAGGTTCCTGTAAGATTTACATCCACAACCTGTTTGAAAGCATCCAGGCTCATGGTACGCTTTACTTTACCTGTTTCTTTATCCGTAGAAGCAAGCAGTGAATCTTTTATGATGCCGGCACTGGGGAAAACTACATTTATTTCGCCGAATTCTTTTACCGTTCTATCCATAAGGTCTGCCACCTGTTTTTCATCTGTTACATTACAGAGCGTTCCTATGGCAGTTCCCCCTGCTTCTCTTATTTCCCTTACGACTCTTTCTATATGTTCCTCACTGAGATCGCCTATGGAAACCTTCATGCCTTCCAGGGCAAGATCCTTTGCAAGGGTTTCTCCTATACCGTTTGCTCCTCCTGTAATGACTGCAACTTTTCCTCTGAGTTCCATAAAATTTACATCTCCTTTTTTATTCGTGACGCGTGACGCATGACGCGAAACAGTTATATTTAAACAAAAATTTAAACAAAAATTCTCACGATCTTTTTGCCATCCATTCGACAGCCTTCGGCCAGAGTTTCTTTAAAGCCTTGCCGCTTACGGAAAGGCCTATATGGCCTGCAGGAGCAGTCAATAATTCCTTATCTTTACTACTTATATGTTCTCCTACAGGAAGACTTGACGACGGTGGAACAGATGTATCCTGCTCTGCTACAATATTAAGGAAAGGACATTTTATTTTTTTGAGATCAACTTGTTTATCACCCAGCACAAACCGGTTTTGAGGCAGAAGATTCTGCTGAAAACAGTGTGTCATAAATTCCGTATAAGCTCTTCCGGGAACATCTACCGTATCATTGATCCATTTTTCCATGGCAAGGAAGAGTTCCACAAATTTATCGTCTTCTACTCCATTGAAAAAGCCTGTAATCTTATCCAGAGTTCCCAGGGGATTCAATGCAAAGAAAGATGAGGCCAGAAGCCATCCGGGGCAATTACCGTATTTTTCCGCAATCTCATGAACAGGCATTTCTTTGGCCCATTTAAAAAGGATTCCTTCATCTTTACTGCAATCGAAAGGTGTTGCCATAAGGATTAAATTCTTAATTTTTTCCTGATGCAGAGCAGTATAAAGTAAAGAAAAAGTTCCTCCCATGCAGTAACCGAGCAGGGTTATCTTATCAGAACCGCTTATTTCTCTGACCTTATCAACCATCCTGTCCAGATAAAAATTTATATATATATCAAGGCCGTTTTTACTGTCACTGTCAGTGGGAGTGCCCCAGTCTATAAGGTAAACATCAAATCCGCTGTTAACAAGAACTTCCACGATGCTTCTCCCAGGCAGCAAATCCACTATATAAGGTTTGTTTACAAGGGCATAACTTATAAGAACAGGAGTTTTATATATCTGTTCTCTGACGGGACTGTATCTTATTAACTTAACCTTATGTTTTCTGTAGACTATCTGTGAAGGGGTCTGGCCAACTTTAATGTCTGGCGGGGATAAAAGCAATTCATTAAATCTGACAAATCTTCTGACATTATCAGAAGTTCTTTCGATTATATCTTTCTGTGTATTCATTACTTCTTCCATAAGTGTCATAATCATATTAAAAATTGAGAGGTGATCGGTATATTTCATACCATTCACCTCTCATGTTCACCTCTCACTATTTTGCTTTATTCATTTCACCGAGTTTTTTAGAAAATTCTTCCATATTTTTTGAAGATTTTTTAAAGACTTCAAACATAAAATCAATGCTTTTTTCCTGGTTGGATTTAAAAGTATCGGAAAATTCCTGCATTTTTTTCTGAAATTCATCGAAATTTTCCTTCCAGAGTTTCTCCATTTCATCTTTGAACTGGCTGTTTGTTATACTGTATTTTTCAAAAAGACCCTTCATAGTTTCAAGACCCTTTTCTCTGTTATCAGAGTAAAATCTGGAAACTTTTACTAAATTATCCATATATGCATCTACATTCTTTTTTGTATGAGCTTCTATTTCTTTCTGAACTTCCAGGGAATTTTGAATATTTCTCTCCATCATTTCTTTCAGCATTGCAGCAAAACCTTCCTGAAACTGCTGACCGGAGCTGAGAGAATTTTTATAGGCATCCATAATCATATTTGACATATCATTCCAGTAATTTAATTGTGTGTTGAACATTTTTTGTTCCTCCTTGTTTTTATTTATTATCTAATGTCATTATATTACATCAATCCCATGAAAATGTCAATAGTTTTTTACGCAAACGCGAAAAATATTTTTTGCAGTGCAATATAAATTTTCTACAAAAACAGCCATACTACCAGGTGGCAATCCTTTAAAATCCCATTAAAACAAAGGAGATATATCACAGAATAAAACAAAAGTTCAATAATAAAAAAGAAGCTATTTCATCATAAAAGCAACAAATAAACGTAATTTTATTTAGCACAAGCAAAATAATCAAAAAAAAAAAAAAATCCATGCCTTCCCGGTAGAGATTTCACTACATCTTATACCATTTAGCTATCAACTATAGTGCTTTGCCTGCCTGCTGCTCCGGAGCAACGAAGTCCCCGAAGGGCAAAACATATCACGGCAGCACAGGTATATTTGAATAGAATATAATGTAAAGTGGCATGATGTAATACTATTAGCTTTAGACATAGTAGTCTGCCTGCCTGGTGCTCCGGAGAAAAAAATATCACGGCAGCACAGGTATATTTTATTGAATTATAATGTAAAGTAGCATGATATAAGCTGTAACTGTTATAAACGTTCCAGTTTAGATTTT
>JAKPQU010000343.1 GCA_029555925.1 Bacillota bacterium | reverse complement strand
GAATTAATGAAGGAGCACTGTTTAATTTATTTTTGCCAAATGACAGGGCTATATATTCAATTTCCGAGGTAAGTCCTTTCAAATCTATGACGCTGAATTCCTGAGAAGAATTAAATACTACTTCATAATTAACAAGCTCTTCGAAGATAGCCAGAAATCTGCTGTCACTTTCTTTATGTTTTTTCATAATCTGTATTCTTGTTTCTGTCAGTGTGAACAATGATATTATTTCTATGGCTTGGAGATATGTTATGGGGTCTATAAATTTCTGCAGTGCTTTATTAAGAAGGTCTTTTTCTTCGAATACAGGATAAGGTGTTTCATTGAACATACCTACAGGATTATGTTTAAATAGCATAATGGTTTTTAAATAACTGTAAAAAAAAGTAGCAGGATTTGAGATATTTTTTCCTATTTTACTTAAAATCTGTTTTGGCAATAGATTCTGATAATCTCTGAGAACATTCATAAGAGTCTTCTGTGATATGATCTCCTGTATGGATATATTCAGCATATTGCTTATCCAGGTTTTAACATTGATGCCATGCGGGAAGTCCAGAGTAAGGGTAGAAATGGGATTATAATCTTCGAGATAGAAAATTCTTTGATCTATTGTATGTATCATAAAAAAATTACCTTTCTTGAAAATTTGAATACACCTTAATTGTATCTAATTAGAACCTGAAAATCAATAAGTATTTTTATCAAAAGATGTTAACAATTTATTTACAAAATCTGCTTTACAATATTCTCTTTAATAATTATAATGAAATTAATAAATAGTTAGTTTTAAGGAGGTTAGAAAAAATGCAGATAGGAAGTAACAGTCATAAAATCCATCAGACCAGATCAAAGATGCCTGATAACTACAGTAATGAAGGTCCCGATGGGCCAAACAGAGAAGTATCTGAAGACGGTATATGGAATTTTGGCAGCAGAGACAGTGTTGATATATGCGGCAGTGGCGGTGGAAGCCGAGAAAGCAGCAGCTATTCCGGTTGTGGCGATAGCAGCGACGACAGCGGTGGCGGAGCTTTCATGGGTTAGTTTTATTTTATTCGTTATAAGCCTTCTGTATGACATAAATTTTTAATTTATCTAATACTCTGAAGGCTTATAATTTTTTTAATTATATGTTATTATTTATACGAGAATCGTGAATGGTGAAGAGATGAATACTTCTCATTCTTCGTTGTGACCGAATCGGTCATGGTTGTTAGTTGTAATATCATATCTAGAAAGGTTTACTCACGCGTCACGCGCCACGCGTCACGCGTCACGATCAGAGGTGATAGTCTTGAAAAACCAGCCTGAAGAAGATCCTGTTTATAAGTTTATTCATCTTGACGGACTTGCCAGGCGGCATGAAACCCTCCTTGTTAAAGGACAGAAACTGGAACTGCCTGCTAAACCGGGAGAAAAAATAATTATAGATCAATATGAACATAAAGACGGAGTTGTTCATATGGAAGTAATGGAAAAAAACAGAGGCAAAATTTCCAGAACCAGTTTTAAACTGGAAAGAAAATATGTAGGAGTAGATGCCAGGTGTATGACCGGTTTTAAAGAGATGCTTACCATTAATCATACACTTCTTGAGGATAAGAGTAATAGAGTTACATCTCATAATACAAGGCTGGATTTTACTAAAGGTAAGATTATTGAAGAAGATATTTCTGAGATAGCAGATACTGAAAAATCTGAATATTTACGGGATTATTTTTCGGACCTGGAAAGAAAAGAAAAAAATAAAAAAAGTGACACTTCTTTCTTTTCAAAACTTTTTAAAAAGGAAGAACCCTGTAAAGAAGAAGAAAAATATAAAGAGAATTTTGAAAAAATACTTCACATGGCAAATAGATATAAATCCAGACTTGATAGCGGACAGCATATTGAATTCAACCTTTCTCCTCAGACTACGGTAGTTATCAATAAATACAAACCTGATGTTCATTCTACAGAGCTGAATATACTGGAAAAAAGTTCCGGTAAAATATCGAAAATAGATTATAAAATGGAAAAAAAGTTTACAGGTGCCCCGTCCGGTTTCTCAGATTCATGTTACAGTAAGGCTCTTCTTACAGTCAATCATACTCTTTTAAATACGAGAGATAAATCTGTTAAATTGAAAGAAGCTCAGATTGATTGTCTGGGAGGTCATATTAAAGAGGTTGACACAAAAGAGATAAAAAAATCTGAAAACAGAGAGCTTTATGAAAAACATGCCGATTATGTGAGAGGTTATATGGCAGAAATTACCTCCTATGATAAAGAACCGCCTCTTTTGAAAAAGCTTTTAAGCCTTAAGGATAAAAGCAGGGTTGATGAGCATGTGAAGAATTTCGAGGAAATACATGCCATGTTAAACAGAGAAAAAATTCAAGAAAAGTCTCTGGAACGCAGAGTAATTAATCTGTCACCTGATAAAAAGTTAATCATAGATGCAGAATATCCCGGGATGATTCCAAAGAGTTTTCATATTATTGAAAAACATAAAAAAGGTTTTAAAAAGACTGAATATGAACTGGAAAGACGTTTTACAGGCGGTGACATACTGGGTGATACAAGTTTTATGCAGCTACTGTCTGTTAATACAACGCTTCTGGATACGAAAGATAAAATACTTTCCTTTGTTGACACAAAAATTGATCTTGAGCAGAAGCTTCTTGTTGAATCTCATAAAGAAATTATAAAGAAATCCGATGATACTTATGAGCATTATGCAGCAGATCTTTTAGATGAGAGCAAATTGTTTGAACATGTCGAACCTGTAAAGAAACAGTCTTTTCTGTCTTTTTTGGACAGGTTTAAAAAAGGAAGATTATAGTTAGGAATGAAAATTTATTAATTGTCTCTTTCCTCGCGTTACGCGTTACGCGTCACGATTAATATATTTGAGACATTTATTTAACTGCCATTCCTTAGTACCGCTACAGGTAAATTAGTAACCATTTATCAGCTTCTGCCTGACAGGCTCTTACGAAGAAAAATAATTTGCCTTATTTAATTTGTTTTGCAGACAATAAATTAACCACTGGTTAATTTCTAATACTATAGAA
>JAKPQU010000342.1 GCA_029555925.1 Bacillota bacterium | reverse complement strand
TCCCGGCAAAGGTGTAAGAATAAGGAACTGAACGGTAGTAATACCTGAATATTTTGCGAAAGAGATCGTACCTTTCAGTGTTTCAGGTGTATCTGTATCAAGACCGAAAACAAACATTCCATGAACCGGTATTTTCTTTGCGTTAAAAGCTGCCACACCCTGTTTTATCTCTTCTGCTGTCTGATTTTTATTCATTGCTTTTAATGTATCGGGATTTAATGACTCTATACCTATAAATACAGTCTGACATCGGGTGGCTTTCATAAGGTCAAGAAGTTCTTCATCTTTAGCAGCATCAATGCGGACCTGGGCACACCATGAAAACTTCATTTCTCTCTTGACAAATTCTCTTAATAATTCTTTAAGCCATTTTTTATCTGCTGCAATATTATCATCGTAAAAGAAAATATTATATTTTTTACTGTTAAATTTCTCTACTTCCTGAAGTACTCTTTCTATGCTTTTATGACGGAATTTTCTGCCGAACATGTCTGTAACAGAACAAAAACAACAATCAAAAGGACACCCTCTGGAAGCCTGAATCGGTATTACCCTTGTTCCGCGAACTTTACAATCATTCATACCCATTACAATGGAAAAATCAGGTATGGGAATATCATCCAGGTTTTTCACCCTCTGAGCATGTACGTGATGTACCTCTTCTCCCCTTACTACCAGTCCGGGCTGTGATTTCAGGGTTTCTCCTCTATCAAGTGCTTCTACGAGTTCCGGGAAAATATTTTCTCCCTCGCCTAAAACAACATAATCGGCATGGTTTATGGCCTCTTCCGGCATAAAAGTCACATGAGGCCCCCCCATTACCACTGTTATTCCTTTTTCCCTTAATCTGTCGGCAAGTGCATAGGCTCTGACTGCAGTAGAGGTAGTGGAAGAAATTCCAACAAGCTGAACATCCTGAAAATATTCATCTTTTACAGGATGTATTTCTTCTGCTATGACTGCTACATCAAAGCCTCTTTCTTTAAGTATTGTTCCCAGAATAATAGTTCCAAGCCTCGGGACAGGGGTGAGGCTGAAAATATGAACATCGGGAGATTTTGGTTCTATCATTAAAATTCTATTTATTTTTTTCACAATTTTCTCTTTTCCAGAAATTATACAGGGGCACTTCAAATATTCACAGAAGGCTCTATAATCTCTTTATATTTATTTTTTATTTATTTTTTATTTTTTTTGATTTCATATGCGATTTAAATCTATATATAAATTTCGTCTGTACTTTGGTTATACCTTCCCATCTCTTTACAGATTTTTTTAAATCATTCATTTTTTCAAGCAAATTTTTCTGTTGCTCCAAAAATTCTTCGAGTATTTTTTCTATTTCTTCTTCACCGTAAGTGAGTAGTTCTTCCTGTAATCTATTATCAGGGAGCAACAGGAGATTCATATTTTTCAATTCTTCCACTGTATAACCGAACAATTGTAATTCCCTTATTCTATAACATATTTCCACAAAAGATTCCCTGTATAACCGGAAACCTCCTTCAGAACGGGCATCAGGACTGATAAGCTCTTTCTCCTCCCAGTATTTCAGGGTTCTGGCGCTGATACCGCTTCTTTCTGCTATTTCTCCTACTGTTAATAATTTTCCCTGTACATCTTTTTTATTATTTTGTCCGGGAAGACCTACCCTGCTGGTAATCTTTTTTAAAGAATCATAATCATACCCGAGGTCCATAAGAGTTTTGAGCTTTTCTGCATGTAACAAATTCTCTTCATTGTAATAGGGTGTATCTTTATCATAGTGGCCTGCAGGATATAGAAGACCGTATTTATACCATTTATCAAGAACATCCGGTTCCAGCTTAATTCTATTAATTACATCTTCTCTGCTGTAAAGACTAATCAAATCTTTCACAAGTACCTCCTTTTTATTATTTTTCTACAGAAACGTATTTGTATTTTTTTCAAAGTATACATATACGTATAGGTATATTATATACTATCTTAAATATAAAGTCAAGTCTTTTGGGATACAAAAAAAGAAGCTTATTGCATGGCCATACTCCGGGTTCTCCTCAACACCTTCCCCGGCATGTCAGACAAAATCTCTCCCCTGTCCAATACAATATGGCCGTTTACTATAACATATTCAATACCTTTCGGGTAATTATGTGGTTCCTTATAAGTTCCTCTATCTTCTATAGTATTCCTGTCAAACACGACCAGATCTGCTGCCATACCATGTTTTACAATTCCTCTATCGGTAAGTCCCAGCATTTTTGCGGGCAGTGAAGTCATTTTTCTTATTCCTTCTTCCATAGAAAAAAGTCCTTCTTCCCTGCTGTATTTACCGAGAACCCGCGGAAAAGTTCCATAGGTTCTGGGGTGTGGTTTACCCCTGAAAAGAGGGCCTTCCGTGGCAGAAGCAGAAGCATCGTTACCTGTTGCAGTAAAAGGATCTTTCATTACACGGCGAACATCTTCTTCATCCATACTCATATAGATTGCTCCCACACTTCCCTCTTCTTCAAACAGAAGATCAAGTATGAATTCAAAGACATTTTTTTCTTCTTCTCCCGCTATTTCGGATATTTCCCGTCCTTCGTACTTCTTATTTTTTTCCAGATTAACGCCGCTTACAAGGACTTTTCTTCCGTTTATATACCCCCTGTAGTTCATTTCTTCGAGTATTTTTTCTCTTATAGTCTCAGTGTTCAATCTGGAAAGAAATGCATCTGTTCCTCCGTCATGAACCCATTGGGGAACCATCATGGAAAGACCTGTGGCAGAAGCAGTATAGGGATACTGATCATGCTGTATATAAAGTCCTTTACTTCTGGCATCTCCTATCATTTCCAGAACCCGGCCGGTTTTCCCCCAGTTTTTCTCTCCCGCTGCCTTCAGGTGTGAAATCTCGACAGGAATTCTGGCTTCAAAACCTATGGTAATTGCCTCTTTTATGGCATCAAAGAGAGAATCTCCTTCTCCTCTTATATGGCTTGCATAATAACCTCCTGTTTCTCTGACTGTTTTCCCCAGTTCTATCAGTTCTTCAGTGGGAGCATAAGAGCCTGGAGGATAAATAAGACCTGTAGAAAGTCCTGCCGCTCCCTGTTTCATGGCCTTATAAAGTTCCTCTTTCATTCTTACCATTTCATCTTTTGTAAGGCATCTGTCCGATCTGTCTGTAACACTTCCACGAAGTGTTCCATGACCGACCAGAGATATGACATTTACAGAAATCCCCTGTCTCTCCAGAAGATTAAAGTATTCGCCAAGACCACCCCATGTTACATCCATATCAAAATCTCTTTTAAATTCTCTCCTGATTTCATCAAGAGAACTTCCATAAAGAGGTGCAAGGGAATAACCGCAGTTACCGGTCACTTCAGTAGTAATACCCTGGTGTATCACACTGGGAACTCTTCCGTCTACAAGTAATGGCATATCGGAATGGCTGTGAATATTTATAAATCCCGGACACAGACAGAGATTCTCACAATGTATTACTCTTCTGGCAGATTTTTCCATAGAGTCCTCTGCCGGATATACAATAAATCCGGAGAAAACACCGATATTTCCCCTGACAGGCCTGCTGCCAAGGCCGTCATAAATTGTTGCATCTTTAAATAAAATATCAAGTTCCGTAAAAATCACCTCAAAATATTAAGATTTATATTGCCGAACCACAGGATAATCATAATTATGATACCTCCTATGACTGTTACGGCAGAATAAAATTTGATTAACTTCGGAGAAGTAATATCTTTCTTTTTTTTCATAAAAAGTCCCGGATGGTCTGAAAGGAAGTCTGCGCCATGCCTGAAGTGGATCCAGTAGCCACCCCATAACCATATAATCAAAAAAGATATGTAAAAAGCAAGCACTGCAGGATTGAAGTCCGAAGGTCTGATATAATCAAATACTGTAGCAGTTAAGCCTGACAATATGCCTGTTCCCATAATAATCCATGGAATATTTGCATAGATGATAAAGATTTTTATAATTTTATTATAACCATCTTCACGTTCTGGTTTATCGGAAATATATTTTCGGGACTTAATCTTTAAATTATTTGCATTTATAAGATTTACTATTATTATAAAAAACCAGAAATATTTGAATATCATATGTCTGAACCTGGATTTTCGGGATTAAAAGATTTTCAGGATTTTGTGTACCGAGAATTCTGACTTTACCATTAATATTTAACAAAACCCTTTTCCCTTCGCCCTTCACTCTATATGATTTTAACACAGAGAGAGTGAATTGTCTATCTTCGGTTAATTGGTGAGTAGTGAGCAGTGAATAGTGAGTGATGTCCTATTCTTTTCACTTTTCACTTTTCACTTTTCACTTTTCACTATAATTTACTTAACCTATTGCATTCTTTATAAAATTTTCGTATGATTACAGGATAATTAAAAAGCTAAAAGCTGAATGCTGATAGCCGACTGCTATAAAAAAAGGAGACACCTATGAGTAAAAAAAGAAACATTACAATTGATGACATGTTCAGGTTCAAACTTATTAATTCACCGGAAATTTCACCGGACGGAGAAAAAATAGTATTCACTTACAAATGGACAGATCTGAAAGAAAATACCTACTATTCCAATCTCTATATGGCAGATTTAAAAACAGATAGAGTATTCCAGTTCACTTACGGAAATCATAATGATCTCTATCCTGTATGGTCACCTGACGGAAAACATATCCTCTTTAGAACTGACAGAGATAAAGAGAAAAAAGGTCTCTGGATAATACCGTGCGACGGAGGTGAAGCAAGACCTCTTATTACGGATAAAGGCTCTATAGGAGAATACATATGGTCTCCTGACAGTAAATATATTTACTATACCTTCAGAAAAACAGACGATCCCCTTCCTTTAGAACATATAAGCAATGACCCTGAATATAAAATCAAAGATGAAGATCATCCCTACAGTATTATCGATGAAATTCCTTACAAAGGAAAAAACGGGCAGATAAAAGCAAAGGGTAAATTTAATATATACAGCTTCGAAATCGCCACAGAGAAAAAACAGCAGCTTACAAAGGAAAAATATGATGACTTCAATCCCTGTATTTCTCATGACGGTAAGAAACTGGCTTTCTGTTCAAACAGATCGGATGATCATATAGAAGATCATGAAAACAATGATATTTATGTTATGGATCTGAAAACTAAAAAGGTCAAAAAGATTACAGATAAATGGGGTATGAAAACAGGCCTCTGCTGGTCAAAAGACGGAAAATTCATCTTCTTTACAGGCCACCATGCACCGAAAGGTATGAGTGCTCCCGAACATCTGAAGATCTATAAAATTCCTTCCGAAGGCGGAGAAGTAACCCTTCTAACGAAGGATTTTAACGGCTATGTAAGCAACATGCTCATAGGTGATACAAGAGAATTTGATGATATAGTACAGCAGCCTATGTTCACAGATAAAGACAAAAATATTATCTTCTGCGCAAGTTACGAAGGAGGCTGTTATTTATATAAAGTGTCTACAGAAGGCGGAAAACCTGAAAGAATTGAAGAGGGACGACATGAAATAGTATATTACTCCATGGATAAATCAGGGGAAAATATAGCCGTACTCAGAGGTGATATGACGAACCTTTCAGAAGTCTATCATTATAAGAAAAAGAAAAATACGTGGGATGTTAAAAAATTAACTTCCTATAATGATTTTGTATTGAAAGAAACTACCGTGACAGAGCCGGAAGAAATATGGATTACTACCAGTGAGGGAGTTAAACTTCAAGGGTGGTTACTGAAACCTCCGAAATTTGATCCCAAGAAAAAATATCCTCTTATCCATGAAATACACGGCGGCCCTCATATTCTTTACGGATATACCTTCTTCCATGAAATGCAGTATTTTGCATCGAAAGGTTACTGTGTCCTCTTTATCAACCCGAGAGGAAGCAAAGGATATGGCACTGAATTTGCCGCACCTATCGACGGACACTGGGGAGGCCCTGATTTTACGGATCAAATGGAATTCCTCGACCATGTCATTAGCCTTGGCTACATAGATAAAGACAGACTCTTTGTGACAGGTGGCTCATACGGAGGCTATATGACAAACTGGATCGTCACGCAGACAGACAGATACAGAGGTGCCGTATCACACAGGAGTGTTTCAAACTGTGCAACAGTATTCGGCGTATCTTCCGGCTGCTACCATTTCGAACAGAATTTCGGCGGTGTGCCATGGAAAGATGCACAGCATTATATAGACAGATCACCTCTCTATCAGGTAGAAAACGTTAAAACTCCTATTTTAATTATGCATTCGGAAAATGATCATCTTACTCCTATATGTGAAGCGGAACAGTTCTTTGTAGCACTGAAATATTTAAAGAAAAAAGCAAGGTTTGTTCGCTTCAAGGTTGAAACACATGAACTTTCAAGAGGAGGAAAACCTACAAACAGAAGAGCAAGACTGGATCTGTCTCTTGACTGGATTAAAAATTGCCAGTAGACAGACCCGGTGATTAAGATGTCTGTCATTGTGAGGAGCCGATAGTGATGAAGCAATCCCGCTGGTAGAAACTAATCTGACGGGATTGCTTCGTTTCACTATAGTAACATAAAAATTTCCCCCGGAAAGAAAAAGGAATTTATATGAAAATGATGAAGTTTGCACCTTCACTGGATGTTGATTTTCATATTTGGTTGTGACCGCTCCGGTCATGTCTGTTAAAAAGAAAAAGGAGAAAATTTACAGACTCTGAAGATTGGAGAAAATAGTATGTTCGTTTACAAATCCATACAGGAACTGAAAGATTATCTCTGGAAACCTGTAGATAAAGAAAAGCTTCTGGATAAACTTGAGGAAATAGAAGACAGACTCTTTAATATAGAAGATAAGCTTACAGATAAAAAGACGGGGAAAAAAATCGTGGATGGAATTCTCAAAGTTCTGGACACTACACGATTTTTACTGGAAAAAAAGCAGTTTTTAGACAGAGAAATATGGTCTCACCTGTCAGCTTTAATATATCTGTTCAACAGGCTTGACAAAAAAATAAAATTTTCTTCTGATATGATCAATACTGCCATATCAACACATCTTGCGAAAAATCTTCCCGTATACAATCAGCATGAAAAATTTATCAGTAATCAATCAGGCTTTACTTTTTATAAAGATTCCTTTCCTGTTACAGAAATTCAGGAGAAGCAAAATTTAACTGAAAGAGATTTTAAACAGCCATTTAATATCGTAAAAGATTTAAGAATTATAAAAGATTTAAGACTTCATGCAGAGAAATCAGATAGAATAGAAGCAGTAACGGAGCAGATTACACAGAAAGAATTGCAGGATAAGCCACATACAATACTTAATGTAACTGTAAAAAAATCAAACAATACAGTACTTTTGCAGGCAGAGACGGGAATGAATCCTCTGGAAACTGATTTATTACATTCCGTAAGTCCGGCGATTGATAAAATCACTGTCCTGGATAGATTGATTAAAGCAGGCAGCTTTTTTCTTTCTGATTGTTCTACCTTAATGGACCTTGAAGACAGTCTGGAAGAAACATATCAGGAAATAATAGAAATAAAGGAAAAAGAAATCAATTTCCTCGAAGATAATGAGGAAGAAAATGAATTTATTGAAACTCTGGAGAATATCTTAGAAATAATATCTTTAATGAGAGACTCTATTGAAGAAGAAGAGATAAACAAAGAAATAGATTATTTTTTAAAAGAACTTCAGGAACTGAATACAGGTTTCATCGAACTTTATAGTAACATGGACAGGAAAAATAAAAAAGAGCCCGCTAATTTAACAACAGGTGATTCTTCTATCAAATCAGGTAATTATAAAGCTATAGAAGATATGATACAAAAATTTTTTAATAAAGAGATTGAGGCTGATATTATTGATTCTTTTCTGGAAAAGATGATAAAAAATGCCATGAAAAACAGAAAATCTTATGAAAATACTTATTCTGGAGGTAATATACCTTCTGCAGACATTCAATCTATCATAGAGGGTAACAAAAAATGGGAAGAAGGTCTTAATTATCTTTATGACCATTATATAGACATGGATAAAGATACTATTAATAAAGCTCTTAATATGTTATGTGAAGCAAACAAAAAACTTCTTACCGCACAGTTACTCTAATTTTCCCTTTGAAGCCTTTTTTAGAGATTCCAGCAGTGCCGGTTCAATCTGATACCCGAGTTCATTGATTTTCTTCACATCCTTCCATGCAAGGGTATATTCTTTTTTCATATAATATGCGAATACCCTGTTATTATACGCCAGTACATAACGGGGATCGATGTTTATAATACGTGTAAAATCATCTATAGCTTTGTCATAAGCTCCTGTTTTATTATAAACTATACCTCTGTTATTATATGCATTTATGTAATTCGGATCAATATTCACTGCCATTGTGAAATCATCTATAGCTTTATTATATTCTCCTCTGACCATATATATATAACCACGATTATTATAAGACGATACATAATTCGGATTAATACGTAACGCCTCTGTAAAATCAGCCAGAGCCATGTTATATTCATTCTTTTTAATATATGCAGCACCTCTGATATCATAAGCTTCCGCATATAAAGGATCATCCTTTACTGCTCCGTTAAAATCTAATATGGCCTTATCATATTCACCTTTATGATAAGCTATAGTACCACGGCGGAGATAAACCATAGAAACAGGATATTTACTCAATATATCATTCCACAGGCTCATGGTATTCTCCCATACAGTAGTTCTCTGCCAGGTCACATAAGACTGAACAGCTATTATTACAGTCAGGAATATTATCAGACTTACCTTAATCATTCTATGGTACTGTCTGTTTTTTAAAATTTTACACAGTAAAAGTGAAATCCAGAGTGAAATACCAAGAGAGGGTAAATAAAAATATCTATCTGCCATATTAAAAGGAAGAATTATTAATATTTGAGAGACTGGAATGTAAAAAATCAGAAAAAATCCCACAGGAAAAAGCAAGTCTCTGAATCTTAACGACGAATATATAAAAACACTCATAACTATCAGAAAAATTATAAGGGACAGGATAAAATTTTTATCTGTTTCAATATTATATATGGCACTTAACTTATCAGGCCATAACAGGAGCCGCACATATCTTCCGAATACTATTATGGCTACATATATATTATTATATAAACCTGCTCCTTTCATCATCCTTAATCGTGTTTCCTGGGCATGCATTAAAAATAACGATACCTCAAGAATAATTACGATTAAAAAAAATGGCAATAAAGAACCTGTCCTGTAAAATATGTTCTTTTCTCTCAATTTCGATGGGAAACAATAAAGATATAACATAAAAACTAAAGGTGTCATAAATGCTACAGGGTGTGTTAATATGGCAAGGATAAAGAAAAACAGGGACAGAAGGAAGTAAAGAAAAAACCTGCCCGTATTACGACTGGCAACGATAAAAAAATAAAAAGACAGAAAAAAGAATATACTCACTGTTAAATGAATCCTGCCGGAAATCCATGCTACAGGTTCCACATGAAAAGGATTAACTGCAAAAATTAACACTGTTATAAAGGAGATATATGTATCCTTAAATAATTCAAGAATAATTATATATATGAGTAAAAGGTTAATTATATAGAAAATTAAACTGGTAAGATGAAAACCAAAAGGATTTAACTTCCATATTACATAATCCACCAGGACAGGGATTGCCGCTACAGGAGTATAGGTATTACCATGCGTGAGAACGCCACGGGGATTGAAAATCTCTTTTAAAGCATCCCATGTCAGACGATACATATCTGTGTAATTATGAATATAAGTTGTATCATCTAAATCGACAAAATCATTATTCAGGGAATCACCATAAATTATTATTGTAAGTAACGATATTAATAATAAAGGCAGTATTTTCTTGATAATATACCTCCTTAGTACCGCTACAGGTAAATTAGTAACCATTTATCAGCTTCTGCCTGACAGGCTCTTACGAAGAAAAATAATTTGCCTTATTTAATTTGTTTTGCAGACAATAAATTAACCACTGGTTAATTTCTAATACTATAGAA
>JAKPQU010000341.1 GCA_029555925.1 Bacillota bacterium | reverse complement strand
TGCCTTATTTAATTTGTTTTGCAGACAATAAATTAACCACTGGTTAATTTCTAATACTATAGAAAAAACTAATTTTTCTTCTCCAGAGCCTGCCAGTCAGAAGCTTTTTATGGATACCCTTTTACCTGTTACGGTACTTAGAGGAGCTTGATAATGCAAAAAGGATAAAAAAACATGAACGATAAACCGGTAGCCAACCCTTTAATAGTCCTCAGAGTAGAATTCGATGACTGGGGTATTCTTTTTGACCCTGATACAGGAGACGGTTTTACCGTAAACCCTGTTGGGGTATTTATCTGGAGAAAACTTGACGGTAAAAACACAGTAAAAGACATAGTGGAAGCACTGAAAAAAGAATGTGAAGAAGTCCCCGATGACGTGGAAGCACACTGCAATGAATTTATTGAAGAAATTGTAAAAAGAGGACTTGCAGGATATGAAGTCGTGACGCATGACGGGTGAAAGCATCCATTCACTTTTCACTACAAAATGAGAAAATAAATGAAAGTAATGAATAGCCCCAGGTCCGTAGACCTTTCTATCACCAATAAATGCAACCTCCGCTGTAAATATTGTTTTCATTTTACAGGTGAAGGCGACACGGGTCATGAACTCCGAACAGAAGAATGGCTGAAATTCTTTAAAGAATTAAATGATTGTGCAGTATTAGAACTGTGTATTTCAGGCGGTGAACCTTTCTGCAGAAAGGATCTGAAAGAACTCATAGACGGCATAATAAAAAACCGCATGAGATTCAGCATCCTGAGTAACGGCACGCTTATTACGGAAGAATGGGCAGCATTTCTTTACTCTACAAAAAGATGCAATTATGTCCAGGTATCTATAGACGGCTCAATCCATATAACACATGACTCTTTTCGAGGAGAAGGCAACTTTAAACGGGCCGTAGAAGGCATAAAAAATTTACAGAAGCATAATGTATCAACTACTGTAAGAGTAACAATCCATAAAAAAAATGTTCATGACCTGGAGAATATAGCAAAATTACTCCTTGAAGATATAGGAATTCCGTCAATTTCCACCAACGCTGCCTCCTATATGGGACTCTGCAGACAATATACGGATGAAATAATGCTTTCTACCGAAGAAAGAACACTTGCCATGGAACAACTTCTTTTACTGGAGGGTAAATACAGAGGCCGCATAAGTGCCACAGCAGGCCCACTTGCAGAAGGTAGAATGTGGCTTGAAATGGAAAAAAACAGACAGGAAAAGAAAGGTCCCATGCCCGGAAGAGGTTATCTTACAGGATGTAGCGGGCCGATGAGTAGACTGGCAGTGAGAGCGGACGGAATAATTGTTCCATGTGCCCAGATACCCGGAATTGAACTGGGCAGGATAAATAAAGACATACTTGTCGACATATGGCAGAATCATCCGGCATTGAATAAATTCAGGAACAGATGTGAGATACCGTTGAAACAATTTGAGTACTGTGCCGGATGCGAATATATAAACTACTGTACAGGAAGCTGTCCCGCCCTTGCATATACTATCTTCGGCAATGATGAACACCCGAGCCCTGACGTATGTATAAAAAGATTTCTAGAAGAAGGAGGAAAATTACCATTTTCCTGAGGCGAAATCCGTGTACATTCCGACGGTTATAGTCGTGACGCGTGACGGGAGGAAAACCTTTATTACATGCTTATGCTCAGGTCAGTAGAAAGATATTGTAAAGACATGGAAAATAAAATAATTACAGAAAAAATCTCTGAAGCGGCAGAAAAAAATAAAACACCGGTTCTGGATACAATTTATTTTTATCTCACAAAAGGGTGTAATCTGCGGTGCAGACATTGCTGGATCGAACCTGCAGGAGAAACAGCTCATGTTGAACTGGATTTCGAGCTTTTTAAATCAGTAATTAAACAGGCAAAACCACTGGGACTCTCAGCTGTCAAGCTATCGGGAGGGGAACCGCTTCTTCACAGAAGAATTAAGGATATAATCAAAATTATACAGAAGGAAGACCTTACACTCATAGTAGAAACAAACGGAGTCCTGTGCACGAAAGAAATGGCACAACTTATAAGGAAATGCAAAAATTCTTTTGTTTCCGTCAGTATTGACGGGATAGACAGAGAAACACATGAATGGGTCAGAGGCATAAAAGGTTCTTTCGACAGAGCCATAGAAGGCATAGAAAATCTGGTCGGAGCAGGAATTTCCCCGCAGATTATCATGACCATTATGCGAAAAAATAAAGAGCAAATTGAATCTTTAGTGAAGCTTGCGGAATCTCTCGGAGCAGGGTCAGTAAAGTTTAACCTTATGCAGCCGACGGGAAGAGGCGAAGAAATGCATAAAAAAGGTGAATCTCTCTCTATAGAAGAACTGGTTAAGATTGGCAGATGGGTTGAAAACGAACTTTCCGAAAAAACAAATCTGCATATTCATTACAGCCATCCCCATGCATTCAGACCTCTCGGTAAATTGTTCGGTAACGGTGCAGACGGATGCGGCACATGCGGTATATTCGGCATAATCGGAGTCCTGGCAGATGGTTCTTATGCCCTCTGCGGCATCGGAGAAACAGTGCCGGAACTTGTATTCGGATATATAGATAAAAACCGGCTCAGTGACGTATGGGAAAATAATAGACTCCTGAATGAAATAAGAGAAGGACTGCCACAAAAACTGGAAGGTATCTGCAAAGATTGTTTGATGAAAGCCATGTGCCTCGGTTCCTGTATTGCCCAGAATTACTACCAGACTAAAAATTTCTGGTCATCGTCCTGGTACTGTGAGATGGCAAAAGAAACAGGACTTTTCCCGGAAAGTCGTAGATTTACAGAATTACGAAAAAAAATTTAAAAAAATAAAAATATATAATATAAAAATCAAGGTGTAATTTTTTTATTTTTCAAGAAGGTAAACAATAATTTTCTAATAATATAGAGATTATAAAAAATACAGTGTATGGTACAATTTATTAAAATTTAATTGAATTGAAAAGAATATGTTAAAAAAATATGAAAAACCTGTAATAATTCCTATGGCAGGGAAAGAAGAACTTTTATGTATGGGTTTTATATGCAGTCCCGGCATCAATGCGAATAATACCGGTTCCTGCAGGACAGGCAATAATGCATCACTTTCCTGCCTGCAGGGGAGCAGTGCCAGTCGTGGATGCACACCCGGCAGCCATGCAAGACGTCTCTGTATAACGGGTAACCAGAGGATACGTACCGCAGACACCGGTTCAATTACCGACTCCGTTATAAGCTGTAATGACGGAATGCAGTTAGACGGTTATCTGTATATAGAAGAATGATATGAAATATCTGTCGTCATGTATTCATTTTGCTAACAGAGGATGGCTCTTACTATCCGAGGAAAAAACAAACGAATGGCTCGAAGAATTTTCATTCATTATGGGCCTTACCGTATGTAACAGAGAACACAGCCATAAAATTATCCTCTACAGAGATGACGGGAGAAGCCAGAGAACCGACGATATACTGTTAAAGTGCGGAGAAACAGGTGTAATCCTGCCGGTGAAAGGATGGAACGTGCGGAGGATATATTCGTCCTATTTTCTCACTCACCCGTACAGTAACATATCGATTTTTCATTACGGATACGGCACGGGAGACAGATATGCAAAAATGATGTTTTTACTCGTTCCTGTTTTCGATTATATAATATCAGCAGGAGGACTTCCAATACATGGCGCTCTTATAAAGAAAGAAGGCAGTGGCTTTATACTTGCAGGGAAAAGCACATCTGGTAAGAGCACATGCTGCAGCAGATTAAATTTCCCATGGGAAGTAATGTGCGATGATCTTACGTTAATCGTCAAAGAGGGAGAAGGATTTTACCCGGCCCACCCTCTTCCGACCTGGAGCAGAGTAAGAGAAAATCAACCGGGATCATCCTGGAATACTGCTGAATACGTACCTTTAAAAAAATTATTTTTCCTCGAAAAATCGGAAAAAGATGAGGTTATTCCTGTAAATACCCGGGAAGGTGCAATGAAAATCTTTTATCTGTCTTTACAGGTATATACAGTGGAAGGTATGAAAAAAGAGGAAATGATACAAAAAAAACAGACTCTCTTTGAAACAGCCTGGGAACTTGCAGTAAAAATTCCATGCTACAGACTCAGAGTTTCTGCCGGTGGAGCTTTTTGGAATAATATATAAAAAGTGAAAAAGCAGGATATTATTCACAATTAACTATAAACTTATAACATCAAAATATTAAGGAGATATAAAATGAAAAAGAAATATGAAAAACCGGCACTTTTCCATATAAAATTGGAAGATGATCTTCTATGTATCGGAGTTATCTGCAGTCCCGGCGCATCTCCTAACGAACATGGCGCCTGTAAATCAGGAAATACTCCACCGGCAGCATGCAATACAGGAACATTTAGAAAGAGTAATAAAGAAGGTTTTAGCTCAAAACTTGATTCTGTTATAAGCTGCAATGAAGGTCTTCAATTAAATGGCTATCTCTATGTTGTAGAATGACATAAAAACTTTACCATGTTTTCATTGAAATAACAGAGATATGGTAAAGGTGAAAATAATAAAAGGTGAGTAGTGACTGGTGAATGGTAAGCAGAGTATGTTCTGCCTGTCACGCGTTACGATTACAATGAGTAATGAAATAAATAATAAAAAAATACTTCCGCCGAATACCATGTATTACATGGGACAGAGCATGGTACCTACGTTCACTCCCGGAGATCTCCTATACATTCAACGTGACTGTAAAGAAATAAAAACGGGAGATGTCATAGTTTTCAGAGCAAAAGGAGAAGAAAAAAACATAACACACAGGGTCATTTCAGTTGACAGTAAAGGAATAAAAACAAGAGGTGACAACAATAACCTTCCTGACTCATGGTTTCTTATGCCTGAAGATATTACAGGAAAAGTAATAGAAGCAGAAAGAAACGGTGTAAAAAGAAAGGTCTCAGGAAGTACAGAAGGTTATATTAAAGGAAATATACTCCATATCCTGAAAAAGATAAAATCCTATTTCATTGAAATCTTCCGGCCCCTTTATCTGTGGCTTTCGGAAAAAAATATTACGTACTCCATCTTACAAAAATGGGGTCTTTTACGTATGATATCAATAAAAAAAGAAAATAAGAAAGAACTTCAGCTTCTTTTAGGTGGTCTTGTAATAGGAAGACTACTTCCCGGCAGGGAGAGATGGCATATAAAAAGGCCTTTCAGATTGCTTGTAGATGAGAAAAAGTTTAAGAAAAGTGAAGAGTGAAAAGTGAAACTGCCCATTACGCGTCACCTGTCACGATCCATTATGAATAACATTTACAAAAAATCAAACTCAATAGCAATAAAAACCGTCCATGACGAAACAGTTGTTTTCATCATGGACTCATGGAGCGGCAATTTAGAAGATGAAATTTTCATTTTAAACGAAACGGGACAATTCATTCTCGAACATATAGACGGCACGAAGACCTTAAAAGAAATCTCCGAAAAACTCTTCTCTGAAATTGAAGGAGACGACATAAGTCAGGAAGAAATAGATAAAGATGTTATCTCTTTTACAGAGAAACTGCTTAAAAGACATATAATAGTCAATGCCACCAGCCCACAAAGGGACGAGGGCTTCTGGCACAGTTCTATAAAATCATGAAAGTAACTCAATTTCTCACCCTCCCAAAACATTTCAACTATCACAGATATTTACTCCCTTTCTGGAAAAAAGAGGCTTTTATACTTTTTTTAAATATCATTACTATGTATCTTGGTCTTGTAAATCCATACCTTACAAAACTCGTTATAGATAAAGCCTATGGGAATAAAGATCTGAAGCTGTTCGGAATTCTTCTTGTGGCAGGAGGAATACTGTTTCTCCTTAATAATTTCCTGTCTGCTCTCACAGTTTATCTGAAAATAACCATTAGGACAAAGATAAAATTCAACCTGACAGTAAAGGTTTTCAGTAAACTTAAGAAGCTTCCTCTGAAATACTTTCAGGACAGTTCCAGTTCCCAAAATCTCTACCGGTTCAATTATGATATAGAAATAGTTTCCTCTCTGATAGCAGATGTTCTTCCCCAGCTAATACAACTTGTATTCAAAACCGCCACCGTCATGGTTATAATATTTATCCTGAACTGGAAAATGGCTGCATGTTCCGTAATTCTCATGCCATTTCTATACTATATGACGAATTATTTTAATAAAAAAATGGAGAAAAAATGGGAAAAATCTATAGAAATAAGCCAGAAAGTTTTTATATTACTCCATGACATACTGACTCATATGCACCTGATAAAAGCTTTCGGGAAAGAAAGAGACGAAAGACGAAAATATATAAAAGCCCTTATAGAAAATATACGTTTCAACCTGAAACTTCAAAAATATCATTCAATCGTTTCGAATATCCAGAGCATATTCTCAAAAATATTTCTGGGCCTTATACTTGCGTACGGAAGCTATCAGGTAATAAAAGGAGAGATACCGCTGGGAAGCCTTATAGCAATAGGAATTTACATAAATAAGCTTTCAAGCATTCAGGGCTCTTTTTCCGGATTAAGCCAGCAGGTTTCCATGTCTTTTATCTCCTGTGACAGGCTTGATACAATACTGAAAGAAGAAACCGATGAGAAAGAGAGCAAATCTCTGATAAAGCTGAAAAATTCAAAAGGTACGGTAGAATTCAAACAGGTGTCATTCAATTACAGTGATGAAAAGACAGTGCTGAAAGATCTGTCATTTAAAATAGAAGGAGGAACCTTTGCAGGTCTTGCAGGACCTTCAGGATGCGGGAAAACAACCATTATAAATCTCCTGCTGAAACTCTACAGGCCGACAGAGGGTGAAATTTTACTGGACGGGCATGACATAAAGGCTCTGGAGAAAAACTCTTTTTATGAAAACACCGGCGTAGCCCTGCAAAATTCTTTTCTCTGGAACGATACCATAGAGAACAATATAAAATACGGAAAACATAATGCTACTGAAGAAGAAATAAAAGAAGCGGCCGTAGTGGCCTGTGCAGATGAATTTATAGAATCACTGCCGGAAGGATATAAAACCGTTATAGGAGAAAATGCCTGTAAAATATCGGAAGGACAGAGGCAGAGAATATCCATTGCAAGAGCGGTCATAAGAAAACCATCAATCCTTATACTTGACGAAGGCCTTTCCTCTGTCGATGCAGAGACGGAAAACAAAATAATCAATCATATAAAAGAATTCCTCAAAGACAGCACAGTAATAATCGTATCCCACAGACTTTCCACTATGCAGAAGGTAGATTTAATATACTTCTTTACGAGCCCGGAAAAGATTGATACAGGAACATTTGAAGGGCTGGTAAGGAATAATGTGGAGTTTCAGCATTATTTAAATCTGCAGGAAAAAGAAGTGAAAAGTGAAAAGTGAATGTTTGAACCCCACGCGTCACGTCCTCAATACGCTCCGGCACCCATTACCATTACGCATGCAGTATCAAACATGATTTCAAGGTCAAAAAATACTGACTGGTTTTCTATATAATAAAGGTCTAAAAGACACATTTCTTCGAAGGATAACTCACTTCTGCCGGAAATCTGCCATAAGCCGGTAATGCCGGGTACAGCCTGTCCTCTCTTTTTATACCAGTCGAAACAGAGTTTATCTGTATTTTTTATCATCTTATAATCATTTACAGGAAGAGGACGGGGACCTACTACTGACATTTCTCCTTTAAGAACATTTATAAACTGAGGAAATTCATCAAGACTTAATTTTCTTATAATATGTCCCACAGGTGTTATACGGGGGTCATTTTTCATTTTAAACAACGCGCCGTTTGTTTCATTTTCTTTCAATAAATCCTTTTTCATATTATCTGCATCGACACACATAGAGCGGAATTTATAAACATCAAATTCCGGCCCGCCTTTATAAAGAGCTCTTTTCTGTTTGAAAAACACCGGCCCTTTAGAGGTTAATTTTATAAGTGCCGCAGTAACAAGACATACAGGAACAATGACAATACTGCCCAGGGCAAGGATTGACAGGTCGAGTAAACGCTTGCACAATCTTTGAACAAAAAGATATCTCGTTCTTCCTTCATCTGTAATAAGAGGCACCCCTGTTACATCTTTTATCTTTCTCTTTTTCATCAGACTCCTTATATGAGGAGATACCATTTTCAGATTAACATGATGCTTTTCACAGGCCCGTCTTACACTCACATATTTTGATATATCCATAGAATCACTGACTATAAAAACCTGTTCTATATTCATTGAGATTATAAGCGGATTAACCTCTTTAAACATACCTATAATATCCTGTTCTATATCAGGAGCGTCTTTCAAATGGTTATTTTTCACAAAACCCACTACTTTATAGAAATCTCCGTATATATCTTTAAGCTGTTCGGCAAATCTGCTGGCAGAATCGTCTGTCCCAATTATAAGAGTTTTTTTGCTTCCCAGTCCCCTTTTTACCAGAAAACGATTAATCTTGAACAGAATAGAATGATTGAGTTCCAGTATGACATACATGGACATAAGAAAAATAAGTATTACAGACCTGGAACAATAAGCGGATTTTGTAATATAAAGATAGGACATAAGAAAAATACCTGTATAAAAAGTAAGTCGCCCTATTTGAGATTTCTGTTTTTCAAGTGATGCCTTGAAGATTCCTCTATAAAGCCCGAAGCAGACAGAACCTGGAATAAAAAGAATATTGGCAAGAATCCAGGGATAAAAATAATTATGAAGTCCGTCATAGCCCGGGAAACGAAGGTAAAATGCTGTATAGAAAGATAGATTCAAATAAAAAAGATCGGTAAATACAAGAAAAACACTGAATAGAAAAGGCCAGTTTTTCTTAAAAATCGATCTATCTAAAAGACTTCTCTTAAATAAAAGATTCTCTCTTAAAACATTTTTACAGGGCCGGCTTATAATAACACTACCGGCTTCTCCTGTTATTCTGACATTACTCAAGTATATATTAAACCTTTCTTACTCTTGATTTAAAAGACTCCAGATACTTTATATTATTTTATCATACGAATATATTTTTTGCAAGTATATATTTTGTAAGAATTTAACATATAAATTATAGTATATGCAATGCATTATAATCGTGACGCGTGACGCGTAACGCGTGACGCGTAATTGGCAAATTCACTTTTCACGACTCACGACTCACGACTCACGTCTCACGTCTCACGATTTGCAATTTCACATACTCTGTGTTATTATTATTCCATACTATACCATACCCTCCCGTGACGGGTGACGCATTACCAATCAATTATAGTGTATTTCATAACTTATTAGAATTTAAGTCGTCGTGACGCGTAACGCGTGACGCGTGACGGGTTTAATCCCTGCACATCACGCATTACGCTTTACGCATTACGAGGTCATTATTTATGGATAGTTATGAAACTAACTATACATACAGGGATATTACTATGAGTATAAAAAATTATTACTCAATTCTCGGTGTAAGTCATAAGGCCAGGCAGGAAGAAATCAAGCAGTCATATAAAAAATTGATTTTTGAATATCATCCCGATAAATTCAAAGATCATCCGTCCCACCGGCTTGCAGAAGAAAAGTTAAAAGAATTAAATGAAGCCTATGAAGTTTTAAGTAATCCACTGAAAAGAAAAATCTATGACAGAGATTTTTTTTCCTCACACCATGCCGATTCTGTTCTTATAAGCAAACTCTTCAGAGAAGTCAGTTATTTATTTGAAAGAAAAGATTATGACCGTGCAAGATCAGAACTGGAAAAGATATTAAATATTGATCCTCACATAGAAAAAGCAAATTTCCTAATGGGACTCTGTTATATAAATCAGGAACATTTCGGTAAAGGACAGATATTTTTTGAAAAAACTATAAAAATAAACGGCGAAAACCATGAAGCACTTAACATGCTCGGCATATGCTGTTTCAGGCACAGAGATTTTGATAAAGCTCTGTATTATCATAAAAAAGCGGCTCAAATGGCACCTTACGAATATCTTTATATGGAAAATATAGCCCACGTATTATGGAGGGAAAAAAAGACCGACGAGGCTCTGAAATATTTCCTTAAAGCCAGAGAAATAGCCCCTGACAGACCGGAACTCTGCATGTATATCTGCTATCTTTATAATGAGACAGGAGATAAAGAAAAAAGCACAGATTATTTCAAAAAAGCAAAAAAGCTGGATCCCCGCCATCCAATGGTAGAAGAATGGGAAGAAGAACATTGTGACAGAATAAGCATAATGGAGCATATTCATCACTTTTCAGAAAACAAATGGAATGACATCAAAACCTTTGTAAAAAATAATGTCACTTATACAGGGAATTCTGTTAAAAAATATGGAAAAAATATAAAAAAATTATATAAAGACAGTAAAAATTACTCAAAAAAAAATTTAATCTACATGAAAGAAAAATTATCAAAAGCAGGAGAAAAATCAAGAAAATTACTTAAAGACGGCAAATCCGCCACAGAAAAAAATTTAAAATCCGTAACCAAAACCCTGGCCGATGCGGGAGAAAAATCTAAAAAACTTTATTCGGCCACAAAGGATATTTCAAAAGAAAAATTTCTGCTTATTGAAAAAAAAGCCAGGTGCTACCGGCTGTTAATATTACGTCATATCTTATGTAATTATCAGGCCATTCTGTTACGCGTCACCCGTTACCTGTCGCAAATGAGACTCAGACCCATAATGGTCAGCGGCATTTTTATTGTAATACTATCGATATTCATTTATAGCATGTCAGATAAAGAAGCAGAACATGGGAAAAGATCCGGTGCAGTCAGAATAAATCTCTCAGAGAAAGAATTACCTATCTCCGGTAATCCCCTAACGGAAACAGAAAAACACTTAAAATTTCTTAACAGTTACATAATCTGTAAAGATTACAGTTCGGCCCGGAAGGAATTTCATAAACTTCTGAAATTGAATATAATAAAATCGGATAAATGTATTGAACTGGGTGAAATCTTCTTACGAAATAAAGATTATAAAAATTCACTGGATTGTGTAGAACATGCTCTAAAAAAAGAGCCGTCTGATATAAAAGCTCTCAGGATTGCAGCAGGAGCATATCTCGGGATCGGTAATTATGAGAACGCCATTGAAACAAACAAAAAAATCCTTTCCCTGCAGCCTTCTGACAGAGAGTCTTCCATGAATATAGCTCTGGCTTATTACAGACAGAAGGGCTATAAATCTTCAATCACCTGGTCTGAAAAAGCTCTCGCATTAAACCTTACAGAAGGAGAAAAAAAATCTGTTAATACCATACTTTTTGACTCTCTGTTAAACCAGGGCCGTCTTATGACAGCAGATAAAAAATACAGAGAAGGAGAAAAATATTTCCTTGAGGCATTGAACATAAAGAAAAATAATCTTTCTGCCAGGAAAGAACTTGCCGGATGTTATCTCCATATTGGTATAAATTATTTAGATAAAAAGAATCGTAAAGAAGGGAAAAAATATTTTAATAAAGTTATAGGACTCAACACGGGAGGAGAAGCAGAAAAGCAGGCCAGACATTATATTGCATCTATGACTGATGAGAAGAATAAGAATATTCAGATTGCTTCTAAAGAAGAAAACAATAAAGAAATAGCTTACAATTACGAAAAAACCCGGGAAGATAATTATATTAAAACCGTGGATTATAAAGAAAATATACCGTCTGCAGTAAAAGAGACAAAAGCAGTGGAACCTGCAGAAGCGAAAGCGAGTTATGATGATATTAAGCTTGAGGATGGCGGAGAAGACAGCAAGTTGTAGGGGCGTGACTGGTAATGCATGATGAGTAAGGAATGGCAGTTAAATAAATGTCTCAAATATATTAATCGTGACGCGTAACGCGTAACGCGTGACGCGAGGAAAGAGACAATTAATAAATTTTCATTCCTAATGGGCATTTTCACGACTCACGACTCACTACTAAAGAAACGGAGATGAAACAATGAAAAAACTTATCATACTGATAGCAATTGCACTGGCGTTAGTGCTTCCTGTTTTATCGGAAGAAACGAACTGGAATACTAAAGGACTGGAGCTTTATAAAAAAGGGCAGTATAAAGAAGCGGTGGAATGTTTTAACAAGGTTCTGAATGATGATCCCAAGGCTTTCAAGGTCTGGAATAACAAAGGAAATGCTTTGTATAAACTCGGGAACTATGAAAAAGCATTGCTCTGTTATGATAAGGCACTGGAAGTC
This sequence comes from Bacillota bacterium, assembly GCA_029555925.1. The sequence continues at coordinate 13,051 of JAKPQU010000341.1, read as the reverse complement.
AGCCAGGACTACAGTAACGCATGGTACGGGAAAGGTTGTACTTTGATACAGGTAAAAAAATATGAAGAAGCACTTGAATGTTTTAACAGGGTTTTAACACTGAATCCTGATGATGGCGATGCAAAAAAGAAAAAAGAAAACATAATATCTCTTATGGAAATCAGAGATACAAAAACCATAGAAGAATGGTTTAACAGAGCAAATTATCTATATATTCAGGAGAAATATGAAGAAGCGATTGAATATTATGATAAGATCACAGAAGCAGATAAAAACCATATCGATGCATGGTATAACAGAGGATGTGCCTTAAAATTCCTTAATCGATATGATGAGGCACTGGCATGTTTTGACAGGGTGTCAGAATTAAACCCTGATTATAACAATGTAAAAAACAAAAAAGCAGAAACATTAACATTCCTGAAAAAAGAAGGTTATATTGTCCCTGAAATGGTTTTACTTCCCGCCGGCACAGTTGAATTGAATATTGACACAGACAGTCAGAATAACAATAAATCTGTTTCAGTAGGCAGTTTTTACATATGTAAATATGAAGTGACAAATAAAGAGTTCTGCAAATATAATCAGAACAAAGAAAATCCCGATGATAATCTGCCGGTTGTGAATATAACATGGTCGGAAGCTACAGATTACTGTAACTGGCTGAGCCAGAAAGAAGGTTTCGCACTGTGTTATGATAAAAAAAATCCGTCCGGTGATTATACACTTATAAATATAAAAAACAACGGCTACCGCCTTCCTACAGAAGCGGAATGGGAATATGCCTGCAGAGCGGGAACAGATACGGATTATTACTGGGGAAACAGCATGGATGACAGTTACTGCTGGTATTACGATAATTCCCATCTTATGCCCCACACAGTGGGAGAAAAAAAACCAAACAGATCTGAACTTTATGATATGAGCGGCAATGTATGGGAATGGTGCACATGCTGTTTCCCGTCTGAAGCCACCTGTATAATAAAAGGAGGGGGGTTCCTGGAAAATGCCGGCAAATGCCGCTCCGGATACAGGGGCAATCTTCCCATAAGTAAGAGCATTGATATAGGGTTCAGAATGGTGAGGAGTAAGTAGTGAGTAGTGAGTCTTGAGAATTCCCATCACGCATCACGCGTTACGCATTACGCCCCTTCACTCCGGCGCCTTATTCGTATGTTTTATTGCTTCTTCCCTGCTCTTTTTTGCCTGGCTGTCATCGGGGTTTATAGAGAGTATTTTATCATAACATGCTACAGCTTCTTCATATTTGCCGGCCTTTTCTAAAACTTTTCCTTTGTTGAGCAATGCATCCGTATTTGACGGCTCAATCTCCAGAACTTTATCGTATGATGAAAGGGCATCTTCGCTTTTTCCAAGGTTGTCCAGAATAATTCCCCTGTTAAACCAGACATCTTCGTTCTTGGGATTAATATCTAAAATTTTATTGTAACACAGAAGGGCATCTTCGTTTTTTCCCAGGTTTACCAGGGTAGTTCCTTTTTTAAAGAGTGTCTTTATACTGGAAGGATCTATGGCCAGGATCTTATCATAACACAGAAGAGCTTCTTCATGTTTTCTCAGATTACCCAGGGAAAGACCTTTATTGAAAAGTACTTCTTTATTTTTTGGATCTTTTTCCAGCACCATGTCATAACACTTGATTGCTTCTTCATATTTACCTTCTTTATTCAAAGAAATGCCTTTAGTAAATAAATCTTCCGCCGGCGAAGGCGACGGAGAGGGTTTATCGGGAATTTGAGTAGCTTTTGCCACTTCCTTCTGTTTTTTCATTTCCTTCATGGCAAGTTCTTTATTTGCCAGAGCATCTTTATTCTGTGGCTGTACTTTTAAAACCCTGTCAAATGCGGAGATAGATTCTTCATATTTACCTGTTTTCAGGAGAGCCAGTCCTCTGTAATAACATGCAGACAGGTCGTCGGGTTTGAGTTCCAGAACCCTGTCATATGCTGAAATAGCATCGGCATATTTACCGGATTTTATCAAAACCAGTCCTTTGCTGTTCCAGAGATCAGGATTATTTTTATCAAGTCCTATGGCTTTATTATAACAGTAAAGAGCTTCATCATTTCTGTCAAGCTCTCTTAAAACACCGGCTTTTTTGGTCCATCCGGTTTTAGACAGGGGCCTTAATTCAAGAAATCTGTCATAAGATCTGAGAGCTTCTTTATATTTTTCCTGAAGGCCCAGTATGAGAGCCCGTTCAAACCAGAGAGACGGATTATTTCTGTCAAGTTCTATGGCTTTATCGTAAGCTTTAAGAGCTTCTTCATATCTGCCGAGCTGTTTTAAAAGAGAGGCTTTAGCGGATGCTGCTTCTTCAGAAAGAGGATTTCCTTCCAGGGCTTTATTATAAGATTTAAGTGCATCGTCATATTTTTTCCTGTCATATAAAATATTACCCCTGCCGAGCCAGGCGGAAGAATCGGATGGAGCTAGCTGTATTACTTTATCATAACATGAAAGTGCTTCGTCATATTTTTTCTCTATGAAATAAACATCTCCCCTGCCGCGCCAGCCTTCCTTGCAGAGAGGATCCATATCAACAGCTTTACCGTAGCAAAAAAGGGCATCATCATATTTTTTCATTGCAGAACAAACATCGCCCTGTCCCGTGAGAGCTTCCGTGCTGTTCGAGTCACATTCGACTGCTTTACTGTACGAGGCAAGAGATTCTTTATATTTTTTTCTGTCATAAAGAATTCTCCCTCTGTTCATCCATGCAACGCCATCCTTCCCGTTACATGCCACTGCTCTGTCAAAACAGGTAAAGGCATCATCGTATTTTTTCTGATTATATAACAAAATTCCTTTGCCAAGCCATGCCTGGTTGTTACGGGGATTTAATTCCAGTGCTATATTATAGCTTCTAAAGGAATCATTATATTTCTTATCGAGGAATAAAATATTGCCTTTCCTTACCCATGCCGTATCACAGGTAGAATCCATGTCCAGAACTTTATTGTAACACTTGAGAGCTTCTTTATAGTACTTCTTTTTATATAAAACATCGCCTTTACCGTTCCATGAAGCGGCATTTTTCGGATTAATTTTTATTGCATTATCATAACACAGAAGAGCTTCATCATATTTTTCTTCTTTATATAAAACATTTCCTTTACCGGCACATGCTTCCCCCTTTTCATCCGGTTCAATATCCAGAACCTTATCGTAACAGAGAAGAGCTTCATCATATTTTTCCTGTTTATATAAAATATTTCCCTTATCAAGCCATGCATCTGTATAATAAGGGTTAAGTTCTATTGCTTTATCATAAGAGAAAATAGCATCGGCAGTTCTGTTCAGATTTCCCAGGGTAACTCCTCTGTTATACCAGCCGTACACATCATTTTTATCTATTTCCACCGATTTATCCCAGCAGGCAAGAGCTTCACCGTATTTTTTTCCGTGGTTCAGGGCCAGTGCTTTACTGTGCCATGCCATCAGGTCATTCCCGTCAATTTCTATTACTTTATCATAACATTTAATTGCTTCTCCGTATTTATTCAATTTTTCCATGGCCCAGCCCATGATTTTCCATGTATCTTTATCCTTCGGGTCAATTTCAAGACCTTTATCCCAGCAGGCAAGAGCTTCACTGTATTTTTTCAGTATTACAAGAATAAGACCTTTACTGTACCAGGCTCTGACATCTTTCGGGTCAATCTCTATGGCCTTATCGGCACATTTCATAGCCTTCTGAACTTTTCCCTGAAAAGCAAGTGCCCGGCCCTTCTGATACCATGACTTAATATCCTTCGGATTAATCTCTATTGCCCTGTCATAACATATAATAGAATTCTCATAATCTCCCAGATTATTCAAAGCCTGTCCCTTACCGTACCATGAATTAAGATCATCGGGTTTAATCTCAAGGGCTCTATCATAGCATCTGACAGATTCCCTGTAATTCCCGAGTTTATCAGATGCCGTTGCTTTACAGTACCATGCGTCAAAATTTCTATAATTAATTTCAATAGCTTTATCACATGATTTTATTGCTTCTTCATAATTACCCAGACTATTTAGAGCCTCTCCCCTTCCGTACCAGGCAGAACCTGCGAGAGGGTCAATTTCTACAGCCTTATCGTAACATGTAATAGCTTCATAATACTTCCCTTTACGTCTGAGAGCTTCGCCTTTTCCGTACCATATCCGACCTTCTTCTGGTTTTAATTCCAGCGCTCTGTCGTAACAGGCAACAGCTTCTTCGTATCTGTCCAGTCCGAAGAGACTTTCACCTTTATCAAACCAGACTTCTCCATCTTTAGAGTTAATCTCCAGAGCCCTGTCGTACAGTTCGAGAGCTTCTTTATATTTACCCTTTATATATAACTCATCTGCCTCTTTATGGAATTTTGCAGATTCATTGCAGGAAGAATTGAGAAGTAAAATACTTAACAGGAAGATAATTGTGAATCGTGACGCGTGACGGATGAGTCGTGACGCGTGACGCGTGACGCGTGACGCGTAATGCGTGATGCGTGATGCATTACGCGTGACGGGTAATACGGAACTGTTATCATGCATGCTCAAAATTTCTACCTCCAATCACTTTTCACGACTCACAACTCACTAACATAATATACAGTACTTAAAAGTAAATAGTCAACTTATATTGACAAAGATATACTAGTTTTATATAATGTTATGATCAAGGTAGATATAAACTAAATTTACCATATATATAACAAATGACCTCATAATAACATATGAAGAGCCTACAAATACAGGGAGGTAACCAATGAATATCGAACCTTATAAAAATGCACCTTCGCAACCTCAAAACAATTCAACTCCGATAGAAACATACAGGCCACCTGCAATAATGCCCCGTACACCTTCAGAACAGAAAGATGAAGATGAAATTGACTGGAAGAAAATTATAGATTATTTAAATATTATAAGAAGGCGAAAATTTGTAATACTTCAGTGCTTAAGTATCATAATTTTACTGGGATTTGTAATTACCAGGATGACGACACCTCTCTATAAAGCAACGAGTAAAGTAATAGTCCTTCCGAGGCCTGTTTCTATCCAGAAGCAGGGACAGGAAGAAACTACAGTATACGTGCCTTCTATTTCGGTTGAATCACAGATTCAGATGATGAGCTCTTCTGCAGAAGCAGGAGATAATATATCAAAACTCCTCAAGGAAAAAAACAAAATAAACCTGCCTTCTGCTGCTATAATGGGAAGCCTTTCCTTTAATAAAATAAAAGACACGGAAATGATAGAAATAAGTTCTGTAAATAAAAATCCTGAACTTGCAAGACTTATAGCGAATTACAGTGCCGATCAGTTCAGAGATAAAAACAAACAGTTCGATTCCATAAAAATAAAGCAGAGCAGAGACATGATAGAACAGCAACTTGCCATAGTAGAAAAAGATTTAAAAGAATCAGAAGAGAAATTCAAAAATTTCCAGAAAAAAGAGAACCTGATTGATGCAGACACTGAGGCACAGGCACAGGTGCAGAAGATAATAGAGCTTGAAGCATCAAAAGCACAGGCACAGGTAGAAAAAGATGTAGCCAGGGCAAAAATGCAGGAAGCAGAGTCAGGTTTTCAGGGAGGAATGAAAATAGACGAAAAGGACCCTGTCGTAACAGAACTTGAAGGACAGCTTGCCTCTCTTGAGATAGAACTGGCAGGGCTTAAAGAAAAATGGGCAGACGATTATCCTGATATATTGAATACAAAGGCAAAAATTGAAGAGACTAAAAGAAAACTCAAAGGAGCCATATCGGCACAAAATTCATCTCAGAAGAATCAGATGCTTATCAATAACTCCATAGAGTATACAGGTGCAGAGGCAAAAACATCAGGGCTTTCTGCCATATATGAAAAAGAAAGTGAAAACCTGAAAAATCTTCCTGAAAAAATCGTGGAAATGAAGAGACTTAAAAGAGAGATGGAAATAACTGAAGATAAATACAAACAGTTACTCCAGAAAGCGCAGCAGGCAAAAATAATGGAAGCAGATCAGCAGGGAAATGTGGAAGTGGCAAGTTATGCAATGACTCCTTCCGTTCCCTTCAAGCCTGATATGAAGAAAAATCTTTCCATAGCATTGCTTATAGGACTATGTTTGGGTATAGGTATGGCTATTATTATGGAACAGCTAAATATTCCTCTCACAAATGAAGAAGAAGTTTCGAAAAATCTGAATCTTTCAGTTCTGGAAGTCATACCGAGGATAAAATTTTCAAAAAAAGCTCAGAATCTTTCTCTTATCAATGTAGATGATAAAGAAAGAAAATATGTATTTTTCCTGGAAGCATTCAGAACTCTGAGAACTGTCTTGAATTTTTCAATAAAAGACGATACAGCCATGCTGGGGAGACCGGTAAAAACTATCCTTATAACAAGTTCTGTTCCCGGGGAAGGAAAATCTACAATATCGGGAAACCTTGCTATATCCTATGCGCAGATGGGTAAAAAAGTGCTTTTAGTAGAAGCAGATCTACTCAGACCAACACTTTACAAAGCCTTTAATATTGAAATCGGCAACAATGGAAGAGGCCTCACAGATTTACTCACTGCAAGCCTTTCCCTGAAAAATCTGATCCATAATACAAACATACCGAATCTGAAAATCCTTACTGCCGGAAAAAATATAAAATTCACTTCAGAACTTTTCGAGTCCGAAAGGATGAAAACCTTCATCAATGATCTGATATCAGACAAAGAAATCGATATAGCCATATTCGACTCCTCTCCCTGCCAGGCAGTAAGCGACGGCATAATACTATCTTCCATGGTAGACAAGGTGTTACTGGTAGTATCTACAGGCATAAATGCACGAACAGTTCAGCATTCCATAAAAATGCTGAACAGCGCCCAGGCAGATATTGCAGGTGTGGTGCTCAATAAAATGGATACAAGCAGAGGAACCTATTATTCCTATAAATATAAATACGGCTACTATTATTCAAGAGACAGAAAAGCATCGGAACCGAAACTGGACACAGCATCCAGCCTTGACGAGATACTCGAAGGCTCGGACGATACGGTGCCGAAACTGGAAAAGAAAGAGAAGGAATTTACGTTTAAGAGTGAGTCGTGAGTCGTAAGACGTGAAAAGTAAAGATACGCATTACGCGTTACGCGTCACGATTCCAAGGAGGATAAAATGAACCCCGTATTAAAATTTACCATAATATTATTTTGTATAACCTTTTTAACTATCCCTTCCATGGCAGAAACTGCCGCAGAAGGAGCATTTACTTTTCAGCCTGGAGATACTGTCGAAATAACAGTTGTTCCTTTTCCTGATTACAGTAAATCAATCATTGTAAGAGAAGATTTTAAAATTTCCTATCCTTTTATATCGGGAGCAATAGATGTACGTAATATAACTCCTGCGCAGCTTAAGGATATAATAACTGCAGGACTGAAAAAGATCATGAAAAACCCCATGGTAAATGTAGACATAACAAATTTTGCAAAACTGGAAGTCTATATTTCAGGAGAAGTTAAAGCAGCAGGGAAATATGAAGTGAGAAGAAACGCAAAATTACTGGAAGCCCTTGTGACTGCCGGCATTACCGAGAAATCCGATCTGGAAAGAGTAAGCCTTGTTAAAGGCGATAAACAGACCACAGTAAATATAAAGAAAATACTCCTGGGTGAAGAAAAAAATATGTCCAAAAACGTAAGACTCGATTCCAGAGATATTATCTATGTTCCTGAAATAAATAAAAAAGTCAGTGTCACAGGTTATGTAAAAAGTCCGGGCGCCTATGTGATAAATGAAAAAATGCATACTGTCATAGAAGCAATAGACGGAGCAGGAGGAGTGTTGAACCTTTCCGCTACAGACGGTAATATGGTAAGAAAACTTACCCTTGTAAGAAAAGGACAGACAATACTCACTGAAGATCTGAATGATCTCTATAAAAAAGGCAATATATCCGCAAATATGGAACTTGAAGACGGAGACATACTCTTTATTTCAGAAGAAAAACTTAAATTCCTCGTATCTGTTGCAGGACAACTGGAAAAACCAGGCATATACGAAATACAGGAAGGTGACAGAGTACTGGATACAATCCTCATGGCAGGAGGAGTCACAAAACAATCCATCGTAGACCAGGTAAGTATTATAAGAAGAAACGGCGAAGTGATAACCATTGACTTCGAAGCACTTATGGAAGACGGAGACGTAGCTTCAAATGTGCCGGTTCTGCCGGGAGATACAATACTCGTAACAAAACCGGGAAAAAGAGTAATAGTTGCAGGAGATATAAAGACACCGGGCGTATATACACTTGAAGAAAACGGCACAGTTCTGGATGCCCTGGTCATAGCAGGAGCCTATAAAAAACCAAAACTCTCGGAAATAGGAGTTTTTCGCAATATAAACGGCAAATCGGAAATAATAGAAATAGATGCAGATCAACTGTTCTCGACTCCAACACCTGACCCGAAGGTAAATGTAACACTCATTAAAGGCGATGTAGTATATGTACCGGAAGCAGGCAAGTTTGACGCGTCGGCATTTCAGGCCATATCTACCTTTGTATGGCCTCTTACGACGTTGATTAATGTTTTGAAGTGAGGAGACGTGAGATAGTGAAGGGTGTGAAGAATGGAAATATCCATCACACATCACGCATTAGGCATCACGTACCAAAAACCATTGAATAACGATACAAACCACGCGTCACGCGTCACGCGTTACGCGTCACGATTAACAGATATAATTCTCATAATTCTGCTCCTCTTCCCTCCCCTGATCTACGGAGGAGTTCAGCAGTATGCTGTCTTTTTAATAAATCTTACCACAATTTTTATTGCCATTCTGTTAGTGCTAAAGGGATTTATTGAAAAAAAGTTTTCCTTTCATAGAACACCTCTTGATATTCCTTTCCTCATTTTTCTCGGAGTATCCGTTTTTTACACCGTAAATACCATATATTTTTACGGAAGTTTTATGGAATTATGCAAAACATTGAACTATATCGCAGTCTATTATATTGCCGTCAACCATATAAGATCCAGGAAAAGAATTAAATTTTTCACATGGATAATGATAATTATCGCCACATGTATGACAATCTACGGATTCAAACAATACCTGGAAGGAACCAGCACCATGGTAACTCCTTCCTATGTGTGCCATAACCATTATGCAGGTTTTATGGAACTGTGCCTCCCTCTGAGCATTGCTCTTATATTTACAGAAGAAAAAGCAGTCAGCATAGGAGCCGCAATCATATCCGTCATAAACGGCTTCGGCCTTATGTACAGCATGTCCCGCGGCGGATGGATGTCTTTCCTCGCTGCCTTTATCCTTATGGTAATCCTCTTTATCTGGAAAAAAGATAATCTCTATTCGGGAGAAAGAGAAAGAAAGGTCTTTATTACCAATATCATAACATGGGTTTTAATATTAATAGTCCTTTCCATACCCCTTCTTGTCAAAGAAAGGGCAAAGACCATATTCCAGCAGGACAAAAATCAGATAGGAAGCGAAGCTCTGTCCTTTCGCATACCTGTATGGACAAATTCTCTGAAGATGATACAGGATCAGAATTACCTGGGCAGAGGACTCGGCTCTTTCATATATCTTTACGCTCCCTATAATAAAGAAATGCCTGATATATTCATGAATGCGGCCCACAGTGATTATCTTCAAATGGGAGTAGAAACAGGCCTTCCGGGACTTCTGTCTTTCCTTTTCATACTGCTCATGTTCTATATTACAGTAATAAAATATCTGAAATATAAAGGTTCCGACCTGTCCGCTTTCACAAGGGAACTGGTAAAAAAAGATCAGATTCTGGCAATCGGCTATACAACGGCAATTACTTCAATATCTCTTCACGGCATCGGAGATTTCAATTTTCAGATACCGGCAAATGTAATATATTTCTTCATGATTACAGGACTTACCATGTCATTAAAATCTCTCACAGACAAAAAAGATATAATAGAAAAAGAACATAGGTCTTATACAAAAACAACAATAGCAGTAACAGCATTATCTTCAATCATTCTCTTAACCGCTCTTTTCATAACAGGAAGCCTTCTCGCAGGGGAACTTTATTTAAAAAAAGGCGAAAAATACGAAAAAAATCTGCTCTGGGAAAAAGCCCTGCCATGCTACGAAACTTCCATCAAATGCAATCCTTATAATCCCTATTATTATTCAATGGCAGGGTATATATCAAGTAAAATGACACTGATAGAAAAAGATAAAAAAGATTTCTGGTTAAAAAAATCCATAGATTACTACCGGAAATCCCTTGCCCTGAATAAAATGGAAAGCTCCACATATTACTATCTGGGAAACCTTTATATTGAACAGGGGCAGGACAGAGAAGTACCGGAACTTTTCGAACACATGCTAAAACTTGACCCCTATAATCGCAGATATCTCCTCACATGCGGTTCCTTCTACCAGTTAAAGGGAAACAGGGCAAAATCCATTGAGATTTATGAAAAATATCTTGTCTTAAGGCCGGGAGACGGACGGGTAAAAGCTGCCATTGAACAGCTCAAGCAGTAAGGATCTGTATCGTTACGCGTAACGCGAGGATACTAATTGTTCTAACAATTTGCCGGAGTTGTTTTTCTTTTAGTCCTGACCACGCATTACGCATCACGAACATCACACTTGACACTCCCCCCGGTATGATATATAGTCATACCAGAGGTGATAAAAATGAACAAAGCTAAAATTGCAATTACAATTGATAAAAATATCATTAATGATCTGGACAGACTTATAAAAGTGCATTTTTTCGAAAACCGCAGTAAAGCTATACAGGAAGCAATAGAGGAAAAACTGGAACGTATAAAAAAAAGTCGGTTAATAAGAGAGTGTGAGAAACTTGACCGGGAATTTGAAAAATCACTGGCAGAACAGGGATTATCAGAGGAGGTCAACAAATGGCCGGAATATTGAGAGGAGAGATTCGATGGGCAGACTTGAATCCTATTTGCGGTCATGAGCAGGGAGGGTTCAGGCCTGTGTTAATTTTAAGCCATGATGTGTTCAACGCTCGCTCCGGTACGGTCATTGCTATGGCGATTACAAGTCAAAAGCAGCATGCCGGCTTTCCTCTTACATTAGAACTGACATCAAAGGATTTGCCCAAACAATCATGGGTGAAAATCAGTCAGATAAGAACTCTGTCAGTAGAAAGAATAGGAGATAAAATATGTGATGCCACTCAGGAAGAATTACTTATGGCAATTGAAGGACTGAATGAAATAATTGGAAATTAAAAAAATATTTACAAATTTTCTAGTATATAGTATAATTTATTTTGGCTTATTGTATCAAAAAGAAGATCTAAAATAAAGGAGGTGAAATATGACAAAAAAAATTATTACCTGTCTTCTGGTAATATCACTTATTAACACCCTGTCTCCATTTGGTGCAATCATGCCTGCGTATGCAGCGGGAAAAACACTTACCCTGGAGGTAGTACAGGGGCCTGTGGAATACAAACCCGTAAGAAATGTTCCATGGAATGTGGCTACCGGGATTGTGGATCTGGATGTTGATTATAATGTTCATGTAGGTCCGGGCGGTACTGCACTTCTTCATTACCCGGACGGAAGCACTACCAGATTATTTGAAAAAACTATGGCTGAAGTCGCCGGTATAGAAGATGCGGGAGGAACAAGGAATTATAATGTCAGATTTATCGGACAGATTATGAGCAGTCCGAAAGAAGACAAAAAAAAGGGAACTGATTTTTTAAATGATTCCCCTGCCGTGCTGGTACGTTCAAAGGTGGAATATATGGCAGAGCTTAAAACCGATATGTCTCTTGATGTAACTGCCACACAGGGAGAGGTACCCGAAGATATCAGTATTAATCCCGGATATAATGTCGGCGGGAAAATACATGAAATATTTCCTCAGGCCCAGATCTTTACCCTTGATATAGATAAGGATAATATAGGAGTAGTTGTACTTCATCCTCATAGTATTATAAAAAACGGATATGAAAAGTACAAAAGCTCCGGTAAAACTGCCGATCTCGGCAAAGTAGAAGACCTTACAGAAGGTGAAGATGTCGTAGTATTCGGTGAAAGCCCCATAACTCTTCAGACTTCCCTGGAAGTAAATACAGAGGCAGGTGCCGGCAGTGCAGGTTCCGTCGTTGTCTCCAGTAATGACGCATCCGGCAAAGATGAAGAAATTCAGGAAATTCAAGCAGGAGGAAGTACGATTAAAGCACATATCCCGAAAGGAAAACATATTGTATATATCACTACATCCCTTGTAACGAATGACCATCTTCTTCCCGGCGGAATGGGAACACTGAGAGTAGGAAACATGGTTGCTGCAACCCTTGAGAAAACTGCTGTAATTACAGGTGTAATCACAACAGGGACAAGTGTATCAACTGTACTTATTCCCATAGGTCTGACAGGAATTATTATTCCATTATTAGTAGGAGACAGCACCACAACTACAGGGGGAAGGACTCCCGGTTCTCCTACAACACCGATATAAATCGTGACGCGTGACGCGTGACGCGTGACGCGAAATGGTAAAAGGCGCTTTTTGGTCGTAATGCGTAATGCGTGATGATTTAAAGGCGCTTTTTGGTCGTATTTTAACAATTCGAAACTAAATAAACAATGCTTTCCCTGCAACTCCTGACGGAATGCCGTTGGTGTAGTATCTGAAATCAAAGAGAGCTAAAGATATGACCAGCGTCTATGGCCATGATTTGATGAGAGAGGTTTTCTATCTGCAGTCAAATCAGACTTAAGATCTTCATCCTCTAAGTACCGCTACAGGTAAATTGGTAACCAAAATCTTATATATCGTGACGCGTAACGCGTAACGCGTGACGGGAGCAAAAACGTTATGTATAAATATGATACATAATTTTTTTGGATACCTTTTTACCTTGAGCGGTACTAAGTACCGCTACAGGTAAATTAGTAACCATTTATCAGCTTCTGCCTGACAGGCTCTTACGAAGAAAAATAATTTGCCTTATTTAATTTGTTTTGCAGACAATAAATTAACCACTGGTTAATTTCTAATACTATAGAA
>JAKPQU010000337.1 GCA_029555925.1 Bacillota bacterium | reverse complement strand
GACCCAAAATACACAAGTCAGATATGTTCCGGCTGTGGAAATATGGTAAATAAGAGTCTATCTATGAGGACACATATTTGTCCTGTTTGTAATCTTGTAATTCCAAGAGACTATAATTCAGCTATATATATAAAGGACTTGTGCATGGAGTCCTTGAGCATAGAAGCTCTAGATGCCCACGCTATAATCCGTTAGGATTTAGCGGTGGGAGCGGTCACTTTTTACTCATATTGTATCATAAAAGAAGCATAAAATTTTATACTTTATTTTACACTTAAAATCTGTTATGATTTTTAATAGATTTTATATAACTTATCCTTTCGGTCACGCGCGTTACGCGTCACCTTAAAGAAAAGGGGTGTGTCAAAATGACTGACAGAACAGATAAACTCATCACTGCTTCTATTATGTTCTCTCTTCTGGCCACAGGTTGTTATGCTTCTCTGGCAGATAAACCTGCTGTAGCACAGATTATTGCCGCAAACGAAGACATTTCTACAGATAAGATTTATGAAACAGAGGAATGGGGAAAAATAGTCAAAAAATGGGATAAAATGTCTCAGGTTAAAGTCAACAATTTCGATGGCATTTACAACATAGTTGAAAAAGAAAAAAAATCCATGTCAGGCATTTATGAGAATCTCATAAAAGAAGGGTATCTATCTGAAGTATCTGCAGAAGCGCTCAATCTTGTTTACGGTGAAAATTTAGCAACCACTCTTGAAGGAAAGGTAGAACTGCCAATGTGTTATGAGCCGGTGATGATGCAGGAATGGGACTGCACTGGTGCGGATACAAGAGATGAATTAAACAAAAAACTTTACCTTGTAGAAGATCTTTATAAAAAAGATACAGTAAAAAAAGAGGTTCTCGATAAGGCCAAAAAAGACATAGAAGACAGGCTTTCTCTTCTGGATAAAGCAGATAAATACTGGAATAATGAAGAGAAAGACGATGTTCATTCAAAAAAAATAGACGTAATCTTACATCTATATGATATGAATGTAGGAGGCATAAAAGACGGTAAATCAGTGGAAAAAGATATATTCAAAGCGTCCGAATATATTGTAAAACTTGAATCGGAAAGGCGGTAACCAATATGAAAAGCAGATTTTTTTTACTATCTATATTTATAGTTTTTTTAATGGCACAGGTAATAGCATATGTTGAAGACATAAAAATTATAGAGAACAAAGTTACAAGTTATTATAATGCCGATACGTACAGAGTCTCTTTCAAAATAAAAAATACGGGTTCTGAAACTGTTGATAATGTAGTTGTTGTATGTGAGATACTGGACGGGTACGGAGTTGTCCTGAGGAAACTGACTCAGAGCGCCGGTTCTTTACAGGCAGGAGCAGAATACTCCGGAAATTTTGACTATTATCGACCTGATATATCTTTCCAGGTTCATCACAGATTACTGGTGAAAAACACAGGAAAGTGAAAAATAGTGGCAGAACAGGTTTCTGCCACTATTTTTGTTTACCCTTTGACTTTAAATTGTTTTACGAGATTATCCAGAGAATTGGCAATATTTGCCAGTTCCTCGGCAGAGCTTCTGGTCTGTACCGTAGCAGATGCAGTATTTTTTGCGCCATCGGAAACAGTAGTAATATTTACAGTTATTTCTTTTGTTACCCTGGCAGCTTCAGAGATCTGCTGTGCCACGTCTGTCGATACCTGTGCAGCCTGACTGGTATTCTCTCCTATTTCTTTCGTGGCTATACTCTGTTCTTCCACTGCAGACGCTATAGTATTCGATATATTATTTATTTTTTCTATGACTTTACTGATTTTCTCCATAGCCTTTACCGTATCTGCAGAGCTGTGATGTATACCTTCTATTTTGTTTTTTATATCATCTGTTGCCTGGCCTGTCTGTCTTGCCAGTTCTTTAACTTCATTTGCTACGACAGAAAATCCCCTTCCTGCTTCTCCTGCCCTGGCTGCTTCTATTGTGGCATTAAGAGCCAGCAGGTTTGTCTGATCCGCTATATCCATTATAACATCAATTACTTTGTTTATTTCTTTTGCACTCCTGCCAAGCTGTTCAACTATTTCTCTGGATCCTGAAGCAAGCTTGAAGGCTTCCCCTGTTACGGAAGCAGCTTCCGTAGTATTTCTTGCAACTTCCCCTATAGTTGCAGTCATTTCTTCTACAGCAGTAGCCACAGTAGTTAAATTGACACTCAATTCTTCTGCAGATGCAGCGACACAGGTCATAGTGGTATCCATCTCTTCCGCACCCGATGCTACACTGGATGTCTGATGGGCCATTTCATCCGTAGTGTCGGCTATATTTTTTGCCACTGCAGAAAGTTCCTGTGAAGCAGCCATAAGGGTATTACTGTATGCGGAAATATTCTTTATCATATCTTCCAGCCTGTCAAAAAAGCTGTTACATTCTCCTGCCAGAACACCCAGTTCATCTCTGGATCTGTTATTACTTCTTACAGTAAGATTTCCTTCCGATGCATCTTTAAATATCTTTATAAACTCATCGAAGTGTTTTATAATCATAGTCTTTATAGAAAAAGCCATAACTATAATTAACAGGACTGCCCCTATGATACCTGTAATAATTGTCAAAAAACTTAGCGATCTGGAAAGTGACAGAAGGTCATTTTCATATATTGTTGCATGGACAGACCATGGAAGAATATCAAGTTTACTGTAAGCCATATATTTATTTCTATGCTGATATACATATTTAAAGAAATCTATTTTTTCTGCAGAAGAAATAACCTTTTTCGTGAAATCCATAGAAGCAACCTTATCTGTAAGTATAAGAGTTTTATCGGGATGAGCAAGTATTATTCCTCTGTCATCCATAATATAAGAACATCCTTCTTTCCCATATTTCTGAGGCAATATAAATTCCTGAGAAAAACTGTTGAGATCGACTACGTAAGCAAGTATTCCGATAAAAACATTGTTTGTGCCATATACAGGTGAAGCTATTATAAAAGACGGATCTGAAGAAAAAGATGATGGCCCGGGATATTTATCGTAATGTATTTTTTCCCTTTTTACGGCACAGGTCTGCCATAGGTCCAGAGATGTTACGTTCTTACCCGTATTATTGTTATTATAATCTGCCAGAATCTTTCCATTTTTATCTGCTATAAAAATAGTTGCCAGGTAATCAGTTTCAGAGAATATGTCCTGAAGAGATGACGATAACTCTTTCTGGTTACCACCTGAGAGGCCTGATATAATAAATTTATTTTTTGAATTCAGGTAAACATTCTGCCCTGTATCATTGAGCCAGATTTGAATTATTTTCTTGAGAGAATTTGTCTCCTGAATAAGATTTTGTTTCTGAATCTCATAAACACCATCAGTTACACTCTTTGAAATCAGTCCAATAAGGACTATAAATATACATAATACAGTCGTTATGAGTATGAAACTGATCTTAAAAAACAGACTGTCTCTATTAATTTTTATCATTTTTTTTCCTCCTCAAGATGGTAAATGTAATATGCTTTTTATAATATTTATCGCTCAATTATAATTATCGGATAGTATGCAAAAAAAATTATAGACTATGTTATTTTAATTATAATAAAATGTTATGTTTCATCTGATTTATCTTCATATTGTTTTCGAGTAAAAAGTCATTTGTCTATTGAACAGACTTTTGTTCTCTGATATAATTTCATTGATGATTCATTTATTGGAAAGGTATTATGTATAAATATATTGCATTCATTATAATTTTATCATGCCTCCTTACGTCCTGTCAGACCGTAAAAAACAACGGAGAAGACGGGAATTCCATATCTATAAAGCCTGTACGGACAGGTAAAGAAATAACAGAAACTGCTGCATATATAAAAAAAGGTATAGATTTATACAAAGAAAGAAAATTCAGAGAAGCCATAACTTATTATGATGAGATGTTAAAACTTCATCCGAAAGACAGTGAACTTCTGATATATAAAGGTGCTGCTCTTTCTGCCATAAATCACTATTCGGAAGCTCTTACATGTTATGATAAAGCCCTGGAATTAAATCCTGACAGCGGAAAAACATGGCACTACAGGGGACTTGCTCTGATGCAGTTAAATAAAACCGATGAAGGGATAAAATCTTTACAGAAAGCTATAGAAATAGATCCTTCCTATATGAACGGCAATGATGAACTTTCTCTGAAACCTTCGGATCTGCAGGTTAAACCTACAGAAGTGCCACATCCTATTGCACCTGTTATTCCTACCTATCCGCCTGGAAGTGGAGTAATTACACGTATGGAAAAAAAGTAAATGGTGAAGAGTGAAGAGTGAGCTGGTAACTGATAACTGGTCACTGATAACTGCTTATGACTCACTAATTCACAACCATAGTGACGGCTTTTCTCACACGAAAGTTATTTCCTCTCCCTGATACAAGAGATTGAACTCCATTACTTGCATGAATGAGTGTAATACCTTCTATAAGTGTAGGTGATAAAGCTATGTTGGTTTGTGATAAACCATAATCCGAGTTTGTTGTTCTAGGGTAGTACGTGTTATTGTTTGGATCTTTCTCTCTTGCCGTTATACTGCCTTTAAAAACAATAGATGAATTGTAATCTTTCTGAGGCCAGCTGAGAGTACCGATATAAATATTATCTTTTGCATAGAGTAAACCGCTTAATGTTATATCAGAAACAGGTTCGCCGGTTACATCGGGAGTCGGGTCTTTTATACACATAAGTATATTATTTTCTGCAAGAACAGTCATATTTTCACCGTGATCACATAAGATATAAATAGAATCCTTTGATGCAACAGTACCGTTATCTATAGAAGGTAGTGACATCTCACCTTCACAATAGAGGTTTTTATTATTCAAATTTAACTTTAGTTTTGGTTTTACAAAGGACAATAAACGGGCATCGCCTATATCACCGTTTCCCTCTCTGAAACAGTCAAACCGGAGAGTTTCAAATAATCCCAGGGCACCGGAACAATAAGTATTATCCCTGAGTTGTAATGTTGTAACTACAATCCCTCCATCAAGTTCTACCGAATAGTTCATTCCGAGAGTATTCATGGTATCTTCCCAGCCGGTGCTGTAAATTTCTCCGAATGTAACATCTGTATAATAATCAAATAAATTTCTTGAAGAATTTACATTTCTTGCTTCCGTGTAGGTAGGCCACACATAACAATCAGGGCCTATGCTCTGAAGCTCCCTGTATTTATCCATAAAATTTTTACATGAACTTTCCGTAAAAGACGCTATACCATATTTATAAGGATGGGTATTTACCATATTATCACTCGTCTGATCCCAGTAATCTACATCTGTAGTCTGGGAAGTAACAGCATTGGGGCCTTCATGAGGAATACAGTAAGCACCGGGAGAATATTCAAAATAACCTACAAGATAATATCTATCACCTGCTATAGTATGATAACCACTATGTTTATTTACGACACTGCCTATATTTATATCGGCAATCTCAGCGGGAGTTACATGTTCTTTATAATCAAAAGGAGGATGTCCACTGCCATATTTACTATATTCCAGATTACCGACAGAAGATAGAAAGCCTTCGTTTAAATCCAGGGATACACCGCCATAGTATGGTTCCCACACTATCATCCTGTCATTGGAATGAAGTCTTCCTGGACTGTTATTCTTACCTGTAACCTTTTTCTCGTTTCTAACCTCCTGATAATTTAACAATAAATTTCCTTCCGAAGCAACCGGGTACTGACTCATGTCATCTCTGACGAATATGGCCTTTATTTTGACCTTCTGCCCTTTATAACTGCCTTCCGATAAAACCTCTGCCGAGTAAGGAGGTGTTGAGCCTGCCTGTGTACTGCCCTTCAGATTATTTGTAAAATCCGAAGCAATAATCTTTACTGTTTCACCCTGAGAAAAATACATATCTACATACATGTCTCCTGATGGAGTCCACGTCGTATCGTTATTCAATCTGTAAAGAGCATATTCTACGCCTGCTTCAGCAGCTCTCAGAGCTTTAGCTTTTTTATCTGCCATACCTGCAAGATTATAATTCTGAGTGGCAATTAATAGCATGGAAGTAACAAGCATCATAAGAATGGTAACAAGTATTAATACAGAGATGAGCATTATAGCTTTTTCGTTTCTCCCGTTATACATATACATTCCCCCTAATTTTCAGGCTTTACAGATGTTTCTATCGTAAATTTATATACAGAACCCTTTCCGGCAACCATAACCCTGGAGGTTTTACTGCCTCTAACGCGTTCTTCAAATTCAAACTTCATACTTACAAGAGAATTTTTATAATTAAAATCAACATTCTTCACCTTACCGCATAAAGTAAGGGACTGACCTGCCACTGAAATAGGAGGCCTCTCTGTTATCCACTGCTTTACAGAGTTTGGATCTGCCATCTGAGGATTGGCACTGGTATAGGAATAATATGGATCTGAACTTTCATGGGGCACGTATCTCCTGTAAAGAATACTGCAATTCGGATCATTCAGATCTTTTATGGCATAATATAAAATAAATCCCTGCCAGAGAATATCTCCTGTATCTTCTTTATATGCTACCTGCCCATTATATACAGGTGTTTCAAAACATATATAGGGAGTATCCGAATGATAGACAGAATTCGCATCATCAGGTTCGTTAAAAACTATGGCATAGGAATTGGAATTCTTGATTTCCATAGCCATTCTCCTTATAAAAGATTCACTTTTAGATTCTACATCAGTCCTGGTTTCTCCCAGTTTCCACATTTTAAATCCCACATCAAGTGTAGAATAAATAACTATCATGAATAAGGAAAATATAAGGATAACAATAATTAATTCTACAAGAGTGAGTCCGTTTTTACACATATTCATATATTAATCATCCCTGGAAATAAATATTGTAGAGCTATCCTGTTTACCTTTACCTGTTACGGGATCATACCATGTAACAACCAGTCCCACCTGTTTTATCTCATCGGTATTACTGTAAAAGGAGATAATAAAATTATAAGAAATTTTATTTATTCTTTCCTTTCCCCATATAGAAGAAAGACCTGATGTAGACCATAAGTCTACCGGATTGGCACCGGGAAGAATCCCCGATACATTACTTATTATTTCTGAAATCTGTGCCATTGTTATACCGGAAGAATACTCACTGTGAGGATATTTTTCGTAAAGATCTTTTACCTCACTCAATTTTTTTTCCATAACCCATGTAACATCACGATGTGTACTGGCCTGTTTTATTGCATTTGAACCTATTATAAAGAGACCCAGAGCCGATGTAACAACCAGCCCTATAATGGCAAGAGATATTAATATTTCTACCAGAGTAAAAGCTTTTACTTTATTTCTCATGAGGTCTCTCCTCTTTAATTATTATATTAGAAATTTTCATAAAATACAATAAATATTTAATATTTATTAATGATTGGATAGTGTTTTTTCATAAAATGGAAAAAGAAATCTGTCACAGAATATTCAGAGTGAAAAATAAATATTACTTCTAAAATTAATAACGAAATGTAATCTTTTTTATATTATTTTCGCATGACCCTGTGTTACTATAAATTACAAATTATAGTATATTGAAAAAGTCAGGAGAACAGTCATTGCGAAAAGAAACTGACAGAACAAAGAAACTTCACGATGAGATTGAATTGCTTCAAAGCCCTGGGCTTGAAGAGAAAGGAACAAAAAAAATCTCATGAAGATTATCGAATTTCTTCCTTTCCCTGTAGTCATTCTGGGGGAAGATTCGAAAGTTCAATACATAAATGCAGAGTTTATAAAGGTATTTGGCTATACACTTCAGGATATACCTACGGCGAAAGAATGGTTTACCCTTGCCTACCCTGACAGGGAGTACAGAGAAAAAGTCATATCAGACTGGGAAGAAAGCATAGAGGAAGTTGAGAGTTGTAAATCTGTAATTAGAAACTTTGATGTAATGTGTAAAGATGGCCGTATCAGAAATATCCTCTTTCATCTGGTAAAACTGGAAAACAATAAATATTTTATCATTTCCGAAGATATTACGGAAAGAAAAAAATTACAGGAAACACTCAAACAAAAACTTATATTTCTCACTCAACCTGTTGTAAATACAGATAATATAACCTTTCGAGATCTATTCCATATAGAAGAAATACAAAAAATTCAGGATACTTTTTCGGAAGCTACAGGTGTGGCATCAATTATAACTGAAATCGACGGCACTCCTATTACCAGGCCGAGTAATTTCTGCAGACTCTGTAATGACATAATAAGACAGACACCGAAAGGGAAAGCAAACTGTTATCATTCTGATGCCGTGATAGGGAAATACAATCCTTCCGGCCCTGTTGTTCAGCCATGTCTGAGCGGTTCATTATGGGACGCAGGGGCAAGTATCAGAGTAGGTAACAGGCATGTAGCAAACTGGCTCATAGGGCAGGTAATTGACGAAGATGTCAACCTGGAAACAATGATGGCCTACGCAAAAGAAATAGGAGCAGACGAGAAAGAATACTACAGAGCATTAAAAGAGGTAAAAAGGATGCCTGTAGAACAGTTTAAAAAGGTTTCGGAAGCTCTCTTCCTCATAGCAAATCAGCTTTCGTTGCTTGCCATGCAGAATATAAAGCAGGCAAGAGATATAGCTGAAAGAAAAAAGACAGAAGAACAATTACGAATGAATGAAAATCGCCTTGAAACCCTTTTGACCCTGGGACGTATGCAGGAACGGCCTCTTAATGAGATTCTGGATTTCACACTGGAAAAGGCGGTAGAGCTTACAGGAAGCAAACTTGGATATATGGCTTTTTTAAATGAAGATGAAACAGTTTTAACCATGCATTCCTGGTCAAAAAGTGCTATGGAAGAATGCACCATGTGCCAGTTTCCTTTAGTCTATAAGGTTGCCGACACGGGACTATGGGGAGAAGCAGTAAGACAGAGAAAGCCTGTTATAACAAATGATTATGGAAGAGATAATCCTGCCAAAAAAGGCTACCCGCCGGGACATGTTGAATTAAAAAGGCATATGAATATTCCTGTTTTTGGCGGTGATAAAATAGTTGCTCTTGCAGGGGTAGGCAATAAAGAAGATGACTATGATTATTTAGACGTTCAACATCTCACTCTTTTAATGGAGGGTATGTGGGGACTTCTGGAGAGAAAAAATTCCGGAGATATAATAAAAAAGCAGATTTCGGAACTTGAAGCAAAAAATGCCGAGCTTGAGAGATTTACCTATACTGTTTCTCATGACCTGAAAAGCCCTCTTATTACAATCAAAGGTTTCCTGGGACATATTATTTCCGATGGACGAAAAGGTAATTTTGACAGAATGGAGGCTGATATAAAAAGGATTTCAAATGCAGTGGACAAGATGGAATATTTGCTGAAAGATTTACTTGAGCTTTCAAGGATTGGCAGAATTATAAATCCTTCTTCAAAATTTTCCATGTCTTCTCCTGTAAAAGAAGCGGTAGAGCTTGTAAATGGTTTCCTTGAAGAAAAACATGTAAAAATTTCCTATGATGAACACATGCCTTTTGTTTATGCCGACAGACTGAGGATCAGAGAGGTATGGCAGAACCTCATAGAAAACGCCGTAAAATATATCGGGAATCAACAAAAACCTGAGATACATATCGGCTATAAACGCACCGACAGAGGAGAGGCATTTTATATAAAGGATAATGGAACAGGTATAGAAGAAAAATATCACAATAAAATATTCGGTCTCTTCGAGAAACTTGAGCAGAAAAGTGAAGGGACAGGTATAGGCCTTGCTATTGTAAAGAGAATTATAGAACTTCATGGCGGTCATATATGGGTTGAATCAGAAGGTAAAGGGAAAGGTTCTACATTTTATTTTAATATACCGGTGAAAGAAGGGAAAAAATGACAGGAGAAATTTTAACAATACTTCTGGTAGAAGATAATGATGACCATGCAGAACTCGTCATGAGAAGTTTTGATGAGCACAGGGTGGCCAATAGAATCATAAGGGTTGCAGACGGAGAAGCAGCAATTAATTACCTGTTCAGAGAAGGAGAGTTTTCACATGTTCAGGGAGAGTCACTTCCAAACCTCATACTGCTCGATTTGAGGCTTCCCAAAATAGACGGTCTTGAGGTACTGACAAAAATAAAAACATCTGAAGAGCTCAGAAAAATCCCTGTTGTAGTATTAACTTCTTCGGAAGCGGAAAGAGACATTACAAAATCATACAGTAATTATGTAAACAGTTATCTTGTAAAACCTCTGGATTTTGATAAGTTTACTAAAATGATGAATGAACTCGGATTTTACTGGCTCGGATGGAATAAAAAGCCATTTTAACAGAGTATTAGAGGTAATTTATGAAAGAAGACAGGCTTAACGTACTCATAGTCGAAGATGATGAAGCTCATGGTGAACTGATAAGCAGATCTCTGATGGATAAAGACGATAATTTTATTACTAAAATTGTCCCTACAATAGAACAGGCGAAGTCTGAAATAAATAATTTCAAACCTAATGTATTAATTACTGACTGGAGACTTCCTGACGGAGAAGGGATTGAGATACTCAAGGTTTCGGGGAAGATGGATTTTCCGGTTATAATTATGACAAGTTATGGAAATGAAATCCTTGCTGTGGAAGCTATAAAAGCAGGAGCTATTGATTATGTTGTAAAGTCCTCTGATACCCTTTCAGATATGTATCGAATTGTTACAAGAGTTTTAAGAGAATGGGAACATATTGTGAGAAGGAGAATGGCAGAAGAGGCGCTCAAAGAAAGTGAATCCCTTTATCGTACAACAATTGAAGCCATTAAAGACTTTGTTCATGTTGTAGATCTGGATTTACGTCTCGTACTCTTCAATCAGGCTTTCAGGAATGAAATCCCCCATATGGACGGTGAACTTAAAGGGAAATATCTTTTCGAAGTAGCTCCGGCTCTTCCCGATACTATAAAAAATGAATATAAACAGGTAATAAACACTGGCAAACCTTTAATAACGGTTGATGAGATAAAATTCTCCAGTACTGATTTATGGACAGAAACAAGAAAATTTCCTATTTTTGATACAAGAGGACAGGTATGCCAGGTTCTCACCATTATCCGTGATATTACTGAAACTAAAAAAGCTGAAGAAGAAAGGAAAAAACTGGAAGCACAGTTACTTCATACTCAGAAGCTTGAAAGTCTTGGTATTCTTGCAGGAGGTATTGCTCATGATTTCAACAATATTCTCATGGCAATTCTTGGCAACACCGATCTTGCAATGATGGACATTAGTTCTTCTTCTCCTGCCAGGGATAGACTTCTTGATATTGAGAAATCCTCCAGGAGAGCAGCAGAACTCTGCCGCCAGATGCTTGCCTATTCAGGTAAGGGAAAATTTATTATCGAGCCAATTAATCTGAATAATATATTAAAAGAAATGGCTCATATGTTTGAAATTTCCGTTTCTAAAAAAGCAGTATTGAAATATAACCTGTGTAAAGATATAAAACCTGTAGAAGGTGATGCAACACAGATACGTCAGGTTATTATGAATCTCATTATAAATGCTTCAGAAGCAATAGG
Source organism: Bacillota bacterium (assembly GCA_029555925.1). Next base: position 5,370 of record JAKPQU010000337.1, on the reverse strand, counting down.
AGATCAGAGCGGTTTTATATCAGTATCTACAGGCTCTATAGAGTGTGACAGAGCTTATCTGAATGAAACATACCTGGATGATAATCTTCCGGAAGGTCTTTATTCATACATTGAAGTATGTGATACAGGTTGCGGTATGGACAGGGAAAGCCAGACCAGAATATTCGATCCTTTCTTCACGACAAAATTTACAGGCAGAGGTCTGGGACTTGCCGCTGTACTCGGTATTGTAAGAGGTCACAGAGGGGCCATTAAATTGTTCAGTGAACCGGGTAAAGGAACAAGATTCAGAGTACTCTTCCCCGTAACTAAAAATTCTATAGAACAGAGTAAAAAGAAAAAAAAGAAACCTTTACAATATCGCGGTAAAGGAACCATTCTTATTGTAGATGATGAATATACAATACTGGAAGTACTTGATAGAATGCTGGTAAGTCATGGATTTAATGTTCTTTATGCATCCGACGGTATTGAAGCAATAGAAATATTTCGGAAATATTCTTCTCCGTCTTCCTGTAATAAAATTGTATGTGTCATTATGGATCTTACTATGCCTAAAAAAGACGGTATTGAAACATTCCTTGAAATGAAATTACTCAAAAAAAATATACCTGTCATACTTTCAAGCGGTTATAATGAACAGGAACTTGAAAAAAAATACTCCGGCACAGGTCTGGCAGGTTTTCTTCAGAAGCCCTACGATATGGAATTACTTATAAGTAAACTTACAGAATTATTGAATAAATAGTATTAGTCGTGATGCGTAATGCGTAATACGTGATACGTGACGCGTAACACGTGACGCGTGACGCGTATTTAATCCCAGGGCGTTTAATTAAACGCCCCTACTCACCCTTAACTTTTCACCACTCACTGCTCACGACTCACTTTTCACGACTCACCACTCATACTATTTATAGTGTATTTCATAACTTATTAGAATTTAAGTCGTCGTGACGCGTAATGCGTGACGCGTGACGGGTTTAATCCCTGCGTATCACGCATTACGCGTCACGCATTACGAGGTCATTATTTATGGATAGTTATGAAACTAACTATAGCTTTAGACATAGTAGTCTGCCTGCCTGGTGTTCCGGAGAAAAAAATATCACAGCAACACAGGTATATTTTATTGAATTATAATGTAAAGTAGCATGATATAAGCTGTAACTGTTATAAACGTTCCAGTTTAGATTTTTTTCGGAGGAGCATCAGGCAGGCAGACGGTATTTACCTATTATTCAAATTATTCGGTTTAATTAAAGCAATTTGGTATCACGACTCACCATAACAGATTTTTTTGTTTTTTCTATCAAACTCAAAGGATAAACCTTTACATGTGTCTAAAATTAAGTTAGAAACAAATTTTTACATAAAGGGGAATAAAAATGAAATATTTATTCGTATCTATCTTAATTCTATTTCTTATGTTAACTTCTCTATATGCCAGTGAGAAAGATCTTTCCTATCCGGCACTTAATTCCATTCTGTCATCATGCGAAAAACATAAAGACACATTTAAAGGTAAAAAATACTATGTACCCGGCGCATGGACAGTTAACCCTCTCAGAGGAGAAGAAGATCTTAAAAAACTGGTTTCTTCCGGTGACATCGTAAATCCCGTACCGGTTGAATCTCCGTATAATCTCATAGAAACTACTATAAATAATATAATAAAATATGATTCAAAAAACAGACTGACTGAAAAAATAGATCTGAAAACAGGAACAGGAGCAATAGCAATAAATTTCCTTCCAAGAGTTCTTTCCATGTATGACATTGACGGAGACGGTTATATAGGAACAGAAAAAGGGAAAGACATAACCCTTAATTCTGAAGGAACAAGGGAAACTGGAACATTTATAAAAAATATTCTTACTCTTCCCTATCTTAAGGCTCTCGGATATAATACTGTTCACCTTCAGCCAATAACAGAAATAGGAATGTACGGAAGAAAGGGGAATTTAGGCTCTCCCTTTGCCATAAAAGATCCTTTCACCATAGAACCGACTCTTGCAGATCCCATGTTTGAACAGACGGCAGAAGAACAGTATGAAGCCTTTATAGAAGCGGCACATGCCCTGGATATGAAAGTCGTTCAGGAAGTTATACCGAGAACTGTTTCCATAGATTCAACGGTTCTGGAAAAACACCCTGATTACGGATACTGGATAAAAGAAGGTTCCAATAAAAGAATGCCTGATTATTATAATCCCAAATATCAATATGAAACCTCTACAGGGAAACGAGCTTTTGCTGACAGAGCAGCCTTCGAAGAATGGTTCTACAACGAATATAAGAGCAAAATTTACGGAGGCAATTATAAATTTAAAGATTTAATAGACGCAAATAAAACAGATAAGGAATATGCAGAGTTTTTCCTGAGGACTCCTGACATGGTAAAAAGAGATGGTGAAACAGGAAAACTTATCGGGTATTATTATAAAATCGACAAAAACGGAAAAAAGATAGAAGGAGAAATAAACGAAGATATAAGAGCAGAAGTACTCCCTGCCTTCTGTGATACACCATTTGAGATTCAGCCCTTCTGGTCCGATGTGACATATCTGAAACTTTATTCAGATCCTACCTATGAAGAACTGCCTGTATTGAATATACTTACCTATGTTACCGCTAAATTCTTTAAAGATGTAGAACCTGAAATAGAGAAGAAATACAGAAATAAACCTGTATGGGATATGATTACAGGTTATTTCGATAAATTTAAAAATATGGGGGTAGATGCTTTTGTTCTGGATATGGGTCATGCCCTTCCTGAAGATCTTAAAACAGAGATAAAAAAGGTTCTGCCGAACGTATGGGAAGAAAATCTTGGTGCAGGTTTCACATATCTTGTAGACACTCCTCTTGTAATAACAGGCAAGGTTTTCTCCTACGGTCAGCCTGCTTACAGTGATGCGAAGGAAATGAATGCATATGAAACCCATCCTGAAGAAACGGTAACGTTCCATATAAAACATATGAGGAAACTATTTGAAGAGATCGCCCAGTTTGATACTTATAAAGGGAAAATGTTCGGTTTTCCGGATAATTACAATACCAAACGAATAGGTCAGACACCTGCAACAAGAAATTTAAGTAAAGCTCCTTTAAAAGACGGTATTCCGGATTTTACTCTTGCTCCTGTGGACTCAGTAAAAGCAGGTAGAATTTCTCTTCTTTATTACACTCTCTGCAGAATCGTATCGGAGAAGGAAGGGTCACCTCTCCTGTTTAATCCGGTCTGCGGAACGGAATTTGTTGCCACTTCTACCATAAACGTAGGACTTTCCACACATATAGCAGAAGCAAAGAGATTTTACGAATATATGTCTGAAGAAGAAAGGGCAAAAAATCCGGATGCTGAAAGATTACTCCTTATGAGTAAACCTGCCAGATTGAGCGGTGAGTGGACAAATAAAAAACATTTTATCGGAGAAATCCTTACCCTGAACGATGCTATAAAAGAGCTAAAACCTCTTCTTAAAAAGAACAGCCATATGGCAGTTATAGATACAAAAGTTCCTGAAGTATTGTTCCTGTCTATGTCCGAACCGGGTAATGGCGAGGAAATCATCGGAGTAATAGCAAACCTTGATCTGGAAAAAGAGAAAACAATAAAACTGGAAGAAGATATAGTGAAATATTACCTTAACAGACCCTCTCTGTCTCCGGAACCGGGGAAAGACGGCGACATAAAAATTCCTCCGGGAGGAGTAACCGTTTTTACTTATGAGTCGTGAGTCGTGAGTCGTGAGTCGTGAAAAGTAATAAAATCCATTTCTTTTCACTTTTCACTACTCACTTTTCACTTTTTATATGTTATAGTAAGGAAGGAGGGTTTTTTATGATCTTTCATGTTAAGCTGGAAAAAACAGAGGATGACTGGATAGTTGTGGAGTGTCCGGCTCTTCCCGGCTGTGTATCTCAGGGTAAAACTGAAAAAGAGGCTCTGGAAAATATTAAAGAAGCCATCATAGCATGGCTCTGGGCTGAAGACCAGAAGGCTGTTCTGGAAATGGATAATAAAGAAGGAGCAAAACCTGTTATGGTAGTAGTTTAATTTATGGGAAGATTAAATAACATATCAGGCTCAGAAGCTGTCAAAGCATTTCAAAAAGCCAGATGGCAGGCAATTGGCCAGGTAGGAAGCCATGTAGTTATGATTAAGAAAGGTGCAAGAGCAAATCTTTCAATACCTCAGCATAAAGAATTATCAACTGGCACCCTTCAAACATTAATTCATAAAGCTGACATAAGTGTAGATAAATTTTTAGATTTGCTTTAGATTAATATAAATGCTCTGTTCCCATTGCAGTAAAGAAATTCCTGAACATCATATAGACAGTCGTACAATGATCGGAGTCTGCGAAACATGCTCCGCTCTTTCTTATTGTACAGATGAACTTCTTCCTGTGCCATCATATATAAAAGTTGACCAAAAAGACGAGGAACTCTCTATTATTCGTCCTTTTAACATAGACGGTTTCCTTATTTTTTTAACACTATTTCTGGACATATGTCTTTCTTTTTCTTTTATAATATGGGCAGTAAAATTAATAAAACATATTTTCAGCAACCCCTCTGTAATTATGCTGGCCATTTATATGGGAATTTTTTTACTTCTCCTATTCGGCGCGGCAGTAGTAGTTTTTATGAATTATTACTCTCTCGCCTGTTTTGTAAATAAAACCTTTATAAAACTTAAAAAGGGTGAATTTTTTCTTGAATGCCGGCCTCTGCCGGGCTATGGAAATACAAAAATTAAATTATCAGATATAGAGAAAATCTATTCTGTAGAAGAACTTTCAGATGGCACTCCTGTGGCCTATAAAATAAACTGTATTCTGAAAAATAAAGATATTATCAATATGGTTACAAATATAAAAAAGCCTGAAGATGCTTTATTTATTCAAAGACAGATAGAAGATTACGTCAGGAGGATGAACGAATGAATACAGTAACACTTTACCGGCCTGCAGGACCAAAAGAGATGGAACTCCTTGTAAAAAATAATTTCAAAAGATGGCCTCTGAGGCTTCCAGAACAACCCATATTTTATCCCGTTACAAATGAAGAATATGCAAGGGAAATTGCACGGAACTGGTACCAAATTGCTTTAATGGAAACGAATAATTGAATAACAGGTAAATACCGTCTACCTGCCTGGTGCTCCTCCAAAAAAAATCTAAACTGGTACGTTTATAACAGTTACAGCTTACATCATACTACTAAGTACCGCTACAGGTAAATTAGTAACCATTTATCAGCTTCTGCCTGACAGGCTCTTACGAAGAAAAATAATTTGCCTTATTTAATTTGTTTTGCAGACAATAAATTAACCACTGGTTAATTTCTAATACTATAGAA
>JAKPQU010000336.1 GCA_029555925.1 Bacillota bacterium | reverse complement strand
AGTATTTACCTATTATTCAAATTGTTCGGTTTAATTAAAGCAATTTTATATGAAAATGATGAAGTTTGCACCTTCACTGGATGTTGATTTTCATATTTGGTTGTGACCGCTCCGGTCATATCTGTTGGTATTAAAGGAATTCTTTTCGGTACCATAAGAGAATTGAAAGAGAAACTGGTGCCATATAAGAAGAAATAATATAAAAAAGGCGAATTCGCCGGTTCGCCTTTTTTTGTTTTTTTGTTCTGTGGAATTTTTAGTCTTTATCCTGGTCACTTCTTACTACAAATACGACAGGTTTATGGTCTGATACACTTTCAAGATAACCGGGATAATCTTTTTCGTTTATAGTATGAATACTTCCGGGGATTACTTCTTCCATGGAGCCGCTCTGTACATTTGTAACAATACAGTGATCTATGAGGCCTTTGTAAGGAATATTGGAATAGAAACCTTTGGGAACGTCTTCCGTGAGGAAATGAACTTTGCCGCCTTTCTGAAGCGGTGCAAGGGAAGCACTTCCTACAAAATCATTGAAGTCTCCTACTACTATTAAATCTTTATCCTGATTTCCATCAAGATGTTTTCCTATCCATTCACTCAGTTTTTCTGCCTGTTCTGTTCTGGTTGCTATTGCATTCTCGTCAAACATGGCCTTCAAATGTGCCACAACAAAGGTGAAATCAAAACCGCCGTCGATTTTCATGTCTACCAGTAAAGGAGCGCGAAGTTTTGCCCCGACCTGTGCTTCATCTATCTGATCTATAGAGTTCACATCGTACTGGACTCTTTTCTTATCAAAAAGAACTCCTACCCTCTGACCGCCTGATTTGCCCAGTATATAACCGTAATCAGGCAAATATTTCATAACACTTTTCAGGCCTTTTTCATTACTTATTTCTTCCAGGCCAAGAATCTGCGCATCTGTATCCTTGATGACCTGTGCTATTTTCTTATAATCTTCTTCTTTTCTTTTCTTTGTTCCGAGCCATTCTATATTGAAAGTACCTATTGTGGCAGTTTTACCTTTTGCATCAATTATCTGCTGCTTAAGATTCATAGCTTCTTTGATGTCGCCTGTTTCTACAGGAGCGATTTCTTCTCCCAGTTTTTCAAGAGCTTTCATCCCTTGGGTGTTACCTGAAGCTCCTTTCATTACAGAAACACTTTCCTGGGTGAACTCAGGGGCTGATCCTCTTTCAATAACCTGACCGTTTGAGTCATAAACAAGAGGCCTTATACCTTCAGCCTGAACCTTTGCATGAATTTCTTTCATTGCTGCTTCGTATTTTTCGAACTCACCGTCGAGGAATGCTTCTCTTCCCGTTTCATTTTTATAAAAGGTATCTCCTGCTTCTTCTTTAACAACTACGTTATCAGATGTCCACCGGTGGCTCAGTCTCTGTTTTTGTATATCGGAAAGTCTTACTTTTAAAGAATGTATTTTATCCACAGTCATCACTCCTAAAGATTTAATAGCTCCATTTACAGTATAACCGGTGAATGGTAAAAATACCAGTAAAAAAGGGGGAGTTTTGTTAACTTTTTGTAAACATATGGAGCTTTTTTACCTAATCTTTGCAAAAATCTTCCGGTGTTTGAAGCCTGAATTGGCCGGTATATACTGCTTTCCCTCTTGTTTTTTGAAATATAAACTGGCATACGCTTGTTCCCGGATACATATCAATAGGTATGGGGCCGAAATTACTCATTTCAAGTACCTGATGATTTGATATGCCTGATTGCATAAAACTGGCTGAAATATGAACTAACAGACCGACTCTTGCAAATTTGCTTCTTCCTTCAAGCCATCCGCATATATCTTCGGGAAGAGTGATTTTTTCCTTTGTCATGCCCAGGAGCGTGTCTCCAGGGTGTATGGTAATACAGCCTCCGTCCGGTATCCATATACCTTTTGTGGCACATTTGTAGTCAATATTATCAATTGCTCTTATGTGCATGGGAAGTCTTACAAACAGTCTGAAAGCATTGCTTAAAGTAAGATCTATTGAGGCAGGGCCTACCATTTCTTTAGAAAAAGGTTCAATTTTTATCCTTCCTTTTTCTATTTCTTCAATAATTTCTGTGGTTGTTAAAATACTCATAAATAACTCCTTTTTTTTCAGTGAGCAGTGACCAGTTACCAGTTACCAGTGACCGGTGAGCAGTGATCAGTGCCCGGTGAAATATTCTTTAATGTCTACCGTCAGCTCAGGTGAACCCTGACATATTTTATCAGTGACCACTGACCAGTGAGCAGTTACCGGTGATCCGTGACCGGTGGACAGTGATCGTTGAAATATTCCCTATACATGTCCACCGTTAATTCAGGTGAACCCTGACATATATAAATACCTAAATGTTCATATCCGCCTGTTTCCTGGGTATAAGGAAGCACTTCCACATAAAGACCTGTTGAAGGGCCGTTATGGAATATAACGTTATAGGCAGGTTCTCTACCTGTTTTTTTCATTAGTTCCGGAACTGCGTTGAGATTTGTTTTGAGTGCCAGAGATAGCTCTCTTATTTCCATGTCATTTAAATCATGGAGATAGTTTTTAGATAGATCTTTAAATATTATCATAGTATCAAGAGGTCGTTTCATAAAATAAGGGACAATAATTTTTATTGTTTTCAGTTCTTTGAGTGTAAGATGGTCAGGATTATTTTTTAACATGAAATCAGGAAAGGTAATATTAAATCTCTCTTTGAACATTAAATCGTCTTTTATTTTTCCGGGCATTATATTTGTATGAATAATCTGTTGATGATCATGGGCAAGAGAACCTCCGACAAGTCGGCCGTAATTTTTGATTATACCTGCATAACCGAAATGTTCGTACCGTTCATATTCTCCTGTCGATGGCATTTGAGAATCTGCTGCATGGAGAAGAATTCCTTCAAATGTTGCAAGCCTTTTAAGCACTGTCTCCACATCTTCAGGAAGCATATTACTCATATCCCTGTCATGGTAATTACTTGTCCATTGCACAAAGTGCATACCTGCAGCAACTTCTCCATGAACAGATATATTGTTTTTCCCCGGTTCCATATATATTTTCTCCGGTGAATAGTGCTCCGGATAAACTATGGGGAAGAGATTTTTATTTATAAAAGTAAACCCCTCTGAGAGAGGGGTTTTATCTATAATACCTGTTGTGTTACCGTTACATACAACGCATGGCACCCGTTGTTTTTCCATTGTTTTCTGTGTATTATCATGAGGACGTTTTGCTCTGACTTCCGAATAAACAATTCTTTGATTTGTTCTCGGATCTATCTTACAGATATTATTCGGTTTAAATGTTGATATATTTTTTTTGTCATTATTTATTGAATTTACTATGTCTTTATATGAGATTTTTGTTATGTCTTCAAAATCTATATGGGATAGCTTTTTTTCATCCAGTCTGTCTGACATTTCAAACTCCTTGAATCGATTATTGTTTATGAGAATCGTGACTGGTAACGCGTTACGCGTGACGGGAACAACATTCTCATATTTCTATGTTGATACATGGTCATAGCAGTCATCTTAATAAAATCATGTAACGTCCTTATAAATCACCACTCACCACTCACCACTCACCACTCACCACTCACTGTATCACAGATTTCCGGAACAATTTCGCCACTTTTACATGATAAATAAAATCCCCTGTCATATTGTTCTACCATGGACGTAACTTCATTTTTAAAGGGATCTATAACTATTACTGGTTTGTTTTTTCTCATAACAGTTGTAATAATTCTGGAAGGCAGTGTTGTATTTCCCGTAGTTCCTATTACTATTAACAGATCTGTCTTTTCTGTTATAGATATACTTGTTTCAAATTTATAATAAATTTCATCGTAACATTCATCAAACCACAATATATGAGGTCTTGCTAAAGTTAAACATTCGGGACATATTAGGAGTGACTTTTCCTGTGAAGATAATTCCCTGTCTTTATGTTCAAACTCCAGTCCGGAAGGTATGGCAAAGGTTTTATCTGTACATCCCTGTGAACATCTCATAAGATTTATATTACCGTGGATTTCGCAGGTTCTCTCTCTTGAATTTCCTGCCCTTATATGGAGTCCGTCTACATTCTGTGTAATAAGAGAAAATCTGTCTTGAAGATTTTGTTCCAATTTTACTATTGCAAGATGCCCTTTATTTGCTTTTGCATGGTTACAGATATATCTCCTGTAAAGATACCATTTCCATACTTCATAGGGAGAGAGAGAGAACATTCTATGTGTGGCCATTTCCTGTGGATGATAATTTTTGCTGCCTATTTTCCAGTAGCCTTCGGGGCCGCGAAAAGTGGGTATATTACTTTCTGCAGATATGCCTGCTCCGGTAAGGACAGTTACAAAACCCCTGTCTTTAAAACTATGTAATAATTCTGATAATTTCTCATTCATCTTTTGAGTTTGTAACCGGTAATTTTAAAAATATATAGGCTATTAGAAAAAGTGTACCTCTGACAGTCAAAATTTTAAATTTTTGACCGTGCACCTGCCCTCGATCTTATTCTCCAAGCGTTACTATGGTAGTTAGCTCCAACCAGGTAAAACCTGCGGCACACGAAATAACTTCCTTACTGCTGCTACTTCCCAGTCCTGACAGGGTTCGAAAGGTTTCGTTGCGAAGGGCCCGATTCTCATCACCACTTGCCAGAGGCAGACCTTGAAAAACAAAACCTCAAACAGGGATTCAATCCTGCTATAGCGGATTGCAGGTACAGGGCACCGCTAGTTCCCCATCTAGCACGGCCAAAAATTTTCTAACGGAGAGAGTGGGATTCGAACCCACGAGGCGGGGGTAAACCCGCCTACTCGATTTCCAATCGAGCGCCTTCAACCGGACTCAGCCATCTCTCCTTTTTAGCTGCCAGCGGTCAACTGGCAGCTACATGGCTATTTATTCTATTAATCAGAGAATAGTGAACATACTCACTACTCAATACTCACTATTTCACGGAGAGAGTGGGATTCGAACCCACGAAAGAGATTTAACTCTCCTTACTCGATTTCGAGTCGAGCGCTTTCAACCGGACTCAGCCATCTCTCCTTATAAGGATTCACTCAGTCAGCTTTTTTATTAATTCTTAATCTTTTGAAAAATTCCTTTAATATAAAACTGCATTCTTCTTCCAGAACAGCGCCGAGAGTTTCTATTCTATGATTTAATCTCTTATCTCCCGGTATATTCATCAGAGACGTAATTGCTCCTGCCTTTGGATCTTTTGCACCGAAAACAAGCCTTTTTATTCTTGCCTGAACTGCTGCTCCGGCACACATCGGGCATGGTTCCAGCGTAACATAGAGAGTTATATCGTCCAATCTCCATCTGTCCATCAGATTACAGGCTTTTTCAATTCCTATTAACTCTGCATGGGCAAGAGGATTTTTTCTTAATTCCCTCTGATTAAAGGCTGTCGCTATTATTATAGATTCTCTGTATACCAGAACAGCCCCGACAGGAACTTCTCCCAGGCTGAAAGCTTTCTCTGCCTGAAAGAGAGCTTTTTTCATAAAATACTCATCTTTTTTTAAAAGATCCATTTTCTCATGGTCACGCGCCCGAGAGGATTTGAACCTCCGACCTACGGATTCGTAGTCCGTTGCTCTATCCGCTGAGCTACAGGCGCCTGCGTGAATATAACGGAGAGAGTGGGATTTGAACCCACGATACATGCTCAACACACGTATAATCGCTTAGCAGGCGACCGCCTTCAGCCGCTCGGCCATCTCTCCTAACGCATAATCAGGAGTATTTTAGCACATTGAAAATTAAATTACAAGGCTTTTTTGAAAATAAGTGAATCGTGAATCGTGAGTCGTGAGATTATTCCCCTTCACCCTTCACTCTTCACCCTTTACTTATTTTAGTCTTACAGGCATAATAACATAAATATAATCTTCATCTTTATCTTTGTCTCTCACGGGTTTTATTATACCTGGATTTACAGGATTACTTAATTCGAAAGTGATATAATCACATTCCATACAGGCCAGAGCATCAAGGAGATATTTTGCATTGAAGGATATATCCAGACTCTGGGCAGGTTCCGGGAGATCAATTTCTTCATAGGCCTGGCCCACATCCTGGGTATTTGCAGTTATAATTATCTGGCTCTCATGTATTTTGAATTTAACCAGATCAGGACTTTCAAGATCTTTCTGGGTTATATATGAAGCTCTTCTTAATGCTTTATAAAAAGCCTCTTTATTTATTGTAAGAGATTGCTCACAGTGAGCCGGTATTACCTGCCTGTAATTGGGGAATTTTCCCTGTATAAGAGAGGAAAGAACTCTTGTACCGTCTGTTTGAAAATCTATCTGGCTTTCTGTGATGTAAATTTTTACCTCGTCTTCCTGATTATCAGAAAGGATTTTCAGCAGTTCATTCAGAGTCTTTTTGGGTACTACAACTTCAAAATTTTTTCCAGGAGAATTTAATAATTTTGCTGTTTTTTTGGCCATTCTTCTTCCGTCTGCAGAGACTACTGTCAGGCTGTCTCCCTGTACTTCAAAGAGACTTCCTTTTAATATGGCTCTTACTTCATCTGGTGGTGCTATGGCAAACCCCGTCTCTTTAATCATACTTTTTAATGTCTTCTGGCTTATGGAAACACTATCTTCACCGATTATTCTTGGTATAGACGGAAACTGATCGGAAGAAAGACCGTTCAGGTTATAATTACTTCCTTTTGTTTCAATATTAATTATTTTTACATCGTCTGATTCTATTTTTACCTGACCGGGATTCAGGCTTCCTACAAGATTTCCCAGCTCTTTTGAAGGAACAGTTATACTTCCTTCCTGTTCTATTGTTTCAACTTTTATAATAACTTCTATGGAAATTTCACCGCTTGTGCCTACCAGCTTCATACTGTTATTGGAAGCTTCCATCATAATATTACCGTAAACAGGTTCTATTACCTTTGAACTGATAGCTTTACTGGCTGTTTGAATACCTTTATTCAATTCTTCCTGTAAACAAATTATTTTCATTGCTATGGTCTCCTTTATATATATTGTTGATAAATGATTGATTTAGAGTATAAAAATGAAAAGTGAAAAGTGAGTGGGATACCTGTTCACTTTTCACTTTTTACAACTCACTTTTAAACTGCTTTTAACTCATTCTTTATATTGTTTATATGAGCTTTTATTGCAGGATCGCTGTCTTCTTTTATTTTATTATAGGCATGAAGTACTGTTGTATGGTCTTTACCTCCAAAATGTTTACCTATCTCAGGGAAAGAGGTCTTTGTTAATTCTCTGGCAAGAAACATTGCAATCTGTCTTGCTCTTGCTAATTTCGCATCTCTTTTACTTGAAGATAAGTCTTCCAGAGGTACAGCAAAATAATCGGCAGTTTTTTGCAGTATGATAGGTACTGTTATTGTATCACTGTCTGTGCTGGTAATAAGGGTACCTATAGCTTCTTTTGCTAGAGGAAGATCTATTTTAGCTTTTTTCAGGGAAGCATAGGCCATTATTCTTACCAGTACTCCTTCCAGTTCTCTTATATTTGAGCTTATTATTTCCGCTATGTATTCGATTACATTGTTTGGTATATGTATGTTCTCCAGTTCTGCTTTCCTTCTTAAAATAGCCTGCCTTGTTTCTAAATTAGGTGCCTGAATGTCTGCAATGAGTCCCCATTCGAATCTGGATTTCAATCTGTCCTGAAGAGTAGGTATTTCCTTTGGAGGTCTGTCGCTTGTAATAATTATCTGCTTGTCTGCACTGTGAAGATCATTGAATGTATGGAAAAATTCTTCCTGAATACCTTCTTTACTTATGAGAAACTGTATATCGTCTATAAGTAATATGTCTACTGTTCTGTATCTGTTTCTGAAGTTTTTCGTCTTTCCGCTCTGTATGGCTTCAATCATTTCATTTGTAAATGTCTCTGTCGATATATAAGTAACATTTAAGTCAGGTCTTAGCGTAATGGCCTGATGTCCTACTGCATGCATGAGATGGGTTTTCCCCAGTCCAACTCCTCCGTATATAAAAAGAGGATTGTAAACCTTTGCAGGAGCGTCCGATACTGCAAGACATGCAGCATGAGCAAGGGAATTGTTATTGCCTACGACAAAAGTTGCAAAGGTATATTTAGGATTCAAGTTATTGTTATGAACCAGGGTTTTTTTGGCCTGAGTTATTGCAGGATAATTCTTTTCCAGAATGAGTTTCTGCTGAGGCTTTTGAGGAACAGAATCTGAATCAATTGTAAAGGATATGCTTATTTGCAACCCGCTCAGGGACGCAAGTGTTGTTTCAATTAATTTTTTATGTTCCCTCTGTTCCAGCCAGTTCCTGGCAAATGTGTTTGCCACACTGATTTTAAGGTTATTCTTATCGAAGAATTCCAGTCTGGAATTCTTCAGGCATGCTTCAAATGTCGGCGTGCCAAGTTCTTTTTCCAGTAGAGGAAGCGCTTCCTGCCAGATTTCATTAAAATTAGAATTGTCAATAATATTTACCATAAAATTATCACCGCCAGATTTATTCTGGTGCTATAGAATTAATTTATAAAAATAATAGTTAGCCCCCGTTACATCATGCTATTCGTTAAAAAATTTCTAATTCCTCTTTCTAAAAGTTATCCACATATCCACAGGTAAGTGCCTTTAACCTGTGGATAACTTTTGTTGTACACCCCTGTTTTTTAGAATTTAATTTTGCAAAGAACCTATTTATTGTAAAGCTTTAAGTTGTTTTTTTGCATTCTAGATATTAACTTTTTTTTATACATACTGTATTCTTACCGGTGCAAGATTTAATCGTTGAAAGAAGTTATCCACAAGTTATCCACAACTGTGGATAACTTGTGGATAACTTACTGAAAAAATCGAACAAAGATTCTATTTTTTTATTTCAGTTTTTTTTATGCAAAAAAGGTATAATTTATTTAAAATGTTTAATATGATTAATATTTACTATATTCAAAACTGGTCTCTCATGATTGACAAGTATTTTTATCTTTGTTAAAATGAGAAAATTAATATTGCTGAACTCGGGCAGCAGAAATTGAGAAATTTCTGAAGAGGTGAATAGATTGAAAAGAACTTATCAACCCAAAAACGTACCAAGGAAAAGAACCCATGGATTTCTTTCAAGAATGAAATCCAACGGTGGACGTAGAGTATTACAGGCCAGAAGACGTAAAGGTAGAAAAAGCTTGACCGTCTGATTGAGTGGAGGCAAGGTAAATACTCCACCGGTTATAGTCGTGACACGTAACGCGTAATGCGTGACGGGAGGAGACAAACTCACAGGTTGGATGGTGTGTATACACCGGTAAGTATTATAACTTATTAAAAATTGATTGATTCGTAACGAAATCGTGACGGTGAGATGATTTAGATATTGTTATAATACAAATTTTTATTTAAAGAATCGTTAATTTTATTCAGAGAAAGAATTTGACTGATAGATTTTGATAATTAATTGATGTTATAAAAACTATTCGGCATGTCTGGTGATTTCTCAGGAAAGGAGGTATTCTTTAGGAAAAAAAGTGTTTCTTTAACTTCTAATAAGAATTTTAAAAGAGCTTATACGGATGGCACTTCTTTTTCAAGTAATGTAGCAGTTATATATATATATCCCAATAATCTGGACTATAATAGAGCAGGTTATTCTGTAACCAGAAAACTGGGTAAAGCTGTTGTAAGAAATAAAATAAAAAGACGTTTTAGAGAAGCCTATCGTTATTATATTGAACATTTGACTGATGGATATGATATAATTTTTGTTGCCAGAAAAGCAGTATTAAAATCCAGCTTGAATGATATTCTAAAATGTTTTGCAGAACTTTTTAAGAAGAGTGGACTGTACAAATGTTAAAGTTGATTCTGATAAAATTTATACGGTTTTATCAGAAGTATATTTCTTGTTATATGCCGCCTGTCTGTAGATTTCATCCCAGCTGTTCCGAGTATGCTGTCCAATCATTGGAAAAGCATGGTATAATCAGAGGAGGGTTAAAAGCTACATGGCGGATATTGAGATGTAATCCTTTCTGCAGAGGAGGACATGATCCTGTTGAGTAGAGTTTATTACAGACTCTGAGAGGAATTTTTTTAAAAAGGGGGATACTGGTTTTCATATTTTGATTAACCAGAGAAGCTATTGTTAGATAGTATCAGTATTTTTTTAGGAGATATTCTCAAATTTTTCTATCAGATTACAGGAAATTATGCCTATTCCATAATACTTTTTACGGTTGCTATAAAATTATCTTTACTTTACTTTACCAATCAGCAGTTCAAATCGATGAAGGATATGCAGAAAATTCAGCCGGAAATGACTAAACTGCGGGAGAAGTATAAAGACGATCCGGAAAAATTGAACCAGAAGATGATGGAACTGTGGAAAACTCATAAAGTCAATCCTTTAGGAGGTTGCCTCCCACTATTGATTCAGATGCCGATTATTTATGCTTTATACAGGACTATTGACCATTTTAAGGCTGAATTTGCAAGCGCGAAATTTCTATGGATAGGTTGTATGCCACCGGAGCAGGTCCCGAAAATTTCTATTATGGGCAAATTAATACCGATATTTGGCAATAGTCTTGCCACGCCTGATCTCCCTTTAGTAATAATGTACGGATTGAGTATGTACCTGTCACAGATGATAACTATGAGTTCCACACCCAGTACAGGGGCAGGAGCTCAAAAATCTACAGCTATATTTATGTCAGTATTTATTACTTTTATTATGTACAAATTTCAGTCTGCACTTATACTTTACTGGCTTGTATTCAACCTTTTAAGTATTGTGCAGCAATACATCATAATGAATTTAGTTGCAAAAGAAGATGAAGTTACTGGTAACAGTCTTGAAGATGTTGCAGAAGAAGATCAGAAAGAAACTAGTGAAGAAATTAATGGAGAAAGTAAGAAAACAGCGATTTTAGAAAATACAGTTAAAAAGAAGAAGCGGAAAAGGTAGTCATTTTATAAATGTAGCCTATAGGAATGTTCATTTTTAATGGCGTAAATAAAGTTTTAGATAAAAATTATGAAGAGGTATAGAGATTTCCATTTTTGACTTAGATTTATAGGATTTATGGGATTACCTGGATGATAAATAGCATTACTTTACTTGAGTTTTCTAATTCCGGTAATTCTTTAATCCCGAAAATCCCAGTGAAAAATAAAGTTTTATATAAAAATTATGTAGAGGAAATTTATCTGAATAATTTATTCATAGATAATCTTCGTAATTTTTTAACAAAATTTTCACCTGAAACAGAGATTATTTGTAAAGGAGGGTGTACCCGGTTTAAGTAAATATTCGTATATTTTTAGAGATACCTTTTGTCGGTTATAAAGGGACTGTAAGGAAATAACTCTGTCGAATTGTGATTGTTGTCCTCGCGTCACGCGTTACGATTGTAAAGAGTGATTATTTTTTTACAACCCTGGAGATAATAGTAACAGTATTTTAGACCGGGTCAATAGGAATGAAAGAAGTAGAACAAACAGGAAAAACTGTTGAAGAAGCAACTGAAAAAGCTATTTCGGAATTAGGTGTAACTGAAGATGAAGTAGATATAGAGATTATTGATGAAGGAAGCAGGGGAATTTTTGGACTCGGTGCAAAGCAGGCCAGAGTTAAAGTAGTTGTTAAAAGTAACCCCTCTTCAGTTGCTGAAAAGGTTTTATCAGATATTCTTATTTGTATGAATTTAGATGTTAAAATAATCGATAAAAAAGAAGAAAATAATATAGTCAGATTCTGTCTCAGCGGAGACAGTCTAGGAATTTTAATAGGTCGTCATGGACGAACTCTAGATTCTCTTCAGCTTTTACTGAATATTATAGCAAATAAGGGAAATAAAGAGAAAAAAGAGAGAATAAGAATAGTAGTAGATGGTGAAGGATACAGAGAAAGAAGGGAAAAAACCCTTCAGGGACTGGCTGAAAAAATGGCTAAGAAAGCCTATGAGGCAAGAAAAAATATAGTTCTGGAGCCAATGCTACCGTATGAGCGCAGAATTATTCATACAGTCCTTCAGGATAATCCTTATGTAAATACGTACAGCCAGGGGGATGAACCTGTAAGAAGGGTCGTTGTATCGCCAAGAAAGTAATGTGATGAAGGGTGAAGAGTGACGGGTGAAAAGCATTATCACCCGTCACTCTTCACATGACATCAATATTCATAATAAGTTTGATCTGATAAGAGCATGGGCTCTTTTTTAATTTTAAGGAGGTATTATGTTACATGGTGTTATAGATGATACAATAGCTGCCATTTCTACTCCACCCGGAGAAGGCGGTATCGGTATCATCAGGTTAAGCGGTAATCAGTCTGTTACAATAGTTTCAGCCATATTTTCTCCGGCTAAAAACTCTCTCCCGGTGAATTCATTTGAAAGCCATAGATTGCATTACGGCTATATTGTGGAACCTTCGACAGGAGAGAGAGTGGATGAGGTTCTTTTATCTGTTATGAGAGCTCCCGGAACTTATACGAGAGAAGATATAGTAGAAATAAACTCCCACAGCGGCATCATAGTATTGAAAAAGATTTTAAATCTTGTTTTAGCCGGCGGAGCAAGACTGGCGGAACCGGGAGAATTTACAAAGAGAGCTTTCCTTAACGGACGAATTGATCTTACACAGGCAGAAGCAGTTATGGATCTTATCAGGGCCAGAACAGATGCCTCTCTGAAAGTGGCCATGAATCAGGTGGAAGGAAAACTGTCAGGAGAAATAAAGCATATTTATAAAAATCTTGCCGACTTACTGGCTCATATAGAAGCAGATATTGACTATCCTGAAGATGATATTTCACCTGTTGATTTTTCATCGTTTCATAAGAAGATCGACGATATAATAGCACATATCGAAGAGCTTATAAATACTGCCGATTACGGTAAGATATTAAGGGAAGGTATCAAGGTAGCCATCGTAGGAAGGCCAAATGCCGGTAAATCGAGTCTTTTGAATGGATTACTGGGAGAAAATCGTGCCATTGTGACAGATATACCGGGTACAACAAGAGATACAATAGAAGAATATTTAAACCTTGAAGGATTTCCCGTAGAAATAATAGATACTGCAGGTATAAGAAAAACTATTGATATAGTCGAGACTATGGGGGTAAATAAGACATATGAGATTATGGCTAAAGCAGATCTGGTCCTTTATCTGATTGATGTTTCACAGGATTTTCACAGAGAAGAACTGGAGATTATTGATAAGATACCAAAAAATCAACTGATTCTGGTCTTTAATAAAATTGATTTACCCCGGAAAGGTGATTTTTCTGAAGCATTTTTATCATTTAATTCGGTAGAAACTTCATTGCTATCAGAAGAAGGAGTAAATAAGATAAAAAAATCTATCCTTTCTTTTATTTCTAGAGGGCATGTTTCTTGTAAAGAACGTATATTTATTTCAAATTTACGGCACAGGAAAGCCCTGGTTAACTGTAAAATGTCTCTTCTGGAATTCAAAGAATCTCTTGAAAATGGTTTCTCTTCCGATATTATTGCAATAGATTTAAAAAAATCTCTTGATTTCCTTGGAGAGATTACAGGAGATAATGTTACCGACGACATATTGACAAGAATATTCGAAAATTTTTGTGTCGGTAAGTAGTGAGTAGTGAGTCGTGAAAAGTGAAGAGTAGGGGCGTTTGAATAAACGCCAAATCAATCATTACGACCCACCCGTCACGCCTTACGCGTTACGCGTCACGATTATAAGTGATTGTCCGACCGTCGTTAATATTCGGTATATAATTTAAGTAAAAGTGGTATAATGTTAAGTAAGAAAAAAAACGGAAAAAAGGATTTTTGAAAACGTTTCTGGAATATTTTATATATAGAAATTTATAAATAACTTTCCCGGCACATATAGGCTGGCATGATTTCAGAGGTGTCTAAATGGCAGTTCAATGTCATAGTTGTAAATTTAAAAATATAAATGAAGCAGTATTTTGCGGTAAATGTGGTGTACCTTTAATAGAGTGGTCTGAAGAAGGTTTTATGTATGAAGGCTATATAATACAGAGGCGTTATGAAATAATAGATGTTATAAAAGAGGGTGGTATGGGGTGTGTTTATAAGGCCAGAGATATTCGCCTTGACAGAGAATGTGCTGTAAAAGAGATGTTAAGTAATGACGCCCCGGAAGATCAGCAATATGCTGTGAAGAGATTTGAAGAGGAAGCCCTTATGTTAAGCAAGTTGCGCCATATAGGTCTTCCTGTGGTTATGGATTATTTTGTAGAACATGGCAGATATTACCTGGTTATGGATTTTATAAAAGGTGAGGATCTTGAGAATATACTTGAAGAGCTTGACGGAAAACCCGTAGAAGAAGATAAGGTAATAAACTGTGCCATTCAGATACTGGAAGTACTGGATTATCTGCATAATCAGGACCCTCCTATTGTTTACAGAGATCTGAAACCTGGAAATATTATGATAAGGGATCATGATAAAAGAGCTGTCCTTATAGATTTTGGCATAGCCAGAACTATAGCTTCTGATAGCACCACTACAAAGACTATTATAGGGACTTTTGGTTACTGTGCCATGGAACAGGTCAAAGGAAAACCGGAACCGCGCAGTGATATATATTCGATGGGTGCCACCATGCACCATATGCTGACAGGCATTCAACCTCAATTACTTACTATAGAACCTTTAGAACAGGTCAATCCGAATGTATCAAAAAAGCTTGCCAGAATTGTAATGAAAGCTCTTCAGGAAGATCCAGGAAAAAGATTTTCTTCTGCAAAAGAAATGATTGAAGCTCTGGTTTCTTCTGAAATGCCTGCAAAACTGCTTGCAGATGATTATCCTGATATGATATTTATTCCTGCCGGAGAGTTCTGGATGGGCTCTGATCAGGCTGATCCCAATGAATATCCGAAGCATAAAGTTCTTGTAAAAAGTTTTTTGATAGATAAATTTCCTGTTACAAATGCCCAGTTTGACAGGTTTATAAAAGAAACAGGTGCTAAAATTGGTCACTGGAGAAGAAATTTTAAACCGGGTATGGAAAACTGCCCTGTAGTTAATGTGAACTATTATGAAGCAGAACAATATGCTGCATGGGCCGGTAAAAGGCTCCCGCTGGAAGCTGAATGGGAAAAATCTGCAAGAGGGACAGATGGAAGAAAATATCCATGGGGCAGTGAGTGGAGCAGTTATTCTATAGATCCTAACACCATTCCCTCTGTAGGAAGCTTTCCTGACAGGGCAAGTCACTATGGTCTTATGGATATGGTCGGTTCTATCTATGAGTGGACCTCTGATTGGTATTATCCCTATCCCTATAAAGGGCCTTATGAAAAAGGTAAGACAAAAGTAGTCAGAGGCGGCAAAAGCCAGTTTGCTACATGCAGCTACAGAGGTTTTGATGTTCCCGAATATCGGAACCCTGCAAGAGGATTCCGCTGTGTCCTTGATTGTTAAAAGGAAAGGGGCTGTGTTTTATGCTTCCCTGTTGTTTGAATTGTGGCAATGAAAAAATAGAAGATTATCATTTCTGTATCAGGTGCGGAAGTGAACTCTCGGATATTGCCCCTTTACAAATTCTTGCCACCGGAATTTTACTGGATAAAAGATATAAGATTGATTCTTTACTCAGGGAATCCGACGGAGGCATAGTTTATAAAGCTGAAGATACAAGATTTAAAACCATATGTGTGGTAAAAGAACTGTTTCTTAATTACGGAGAAATGAATGATTTTAAGAATTATGTAAAGAAAATAAGAGAAGAGATAAAACTGTTCTGCAATTCCCGTCATCCATGTATTCCTGTGATTACAAATTATTTTGTGGAAAAAGGAAGACATTATCTTGTCATGGACTATTTTGAAGGTAAAAGCCTCAAGTCCATTCTTGAAGACAGAGGAAATCCCGGCCTGGTAAAGGAAGATGTTAAATCCTGGACCATGCAGATACTGGATATGCTCGATTATGCCCATCATCAGGATCCGCCTATTATTTATCGTGATATTAATCCGGATAATATAATGATTAAAGATAATGATCAGAGGGTTGTATTTCTTGATTTTTATCTCTCAAGTTCTGACCCTGAAGCCAAAGATAAAGGTATTTTGCCGGCAGGCGACTACAGTGCTCCTGAAGAAAAAAAAGGTGAATTCAGTGTTAGAAGTGATATCTTTGCACTTGGTGCCACAGTATATTATCTTCTGACAGGAAAATCCGAAAATTTTTCAGAAGGTAAATTCCCTCCTCTTAAAGATTGTTTACCTGAACTCAATGGAGATTTTGTTCCTATAATAGAACAGTCTTTATCTTTAAATCCGGAAGAACGATATAATTCTGCACAGGAAATGAAAGAAGCATTGTTGAAGATATTAAAACTGGAAAAGAATAATCATGAAATTAATTCTCTTTCTAAAGTAACTTCTATCATTCAAACTTCAAAACCTTCTGTTATAGAACTTCCGGAAGTTTCACCTGATTCAGGTCAGCAGATGCCTGCAGATAATTATTCAGATAAAAATTCAGTGAAAACTGAGATTATTCAACCTGCCTTAACAAAACAATTCCCATCATCTTTTTCTGAGCCGCCTGTAACGAAAAAAACTGCCGTAGAAAAAGATGAACTTATAGAACATGCAGAGAACAGTGCAAAACTGGTAAAGAATTTAATGATCTGTGCCGGTGTAATTCTGGTTTTTGCTTTTATCTATGGGATTTACTGGCTCTATAATACTACTGTTGCCCAGACCTTATTTAATGATGGTCTGCTACTTTATAGTAAAGCCAGTGACAGTAAATCAGATTATTTAAATTCACAGGGTAAAGGCAGTTATACCGATCCTGTAGCAAAATATAAAGAAGCTATTATGAAATTTGATGATTACAGTAAGAAATATAATAAAGACCCGAAGGGTTATTATATGATGGGTCATTGTTATTATGGTATTTATGAACTGGATGTACTGAAACATATGTTTGAAAAATCTCCACTGGCAGTGGGAGAACTGTCACAGGCTATAGAAGCATTCAAAAGGGCTATTAACTTTTCACCTTCATATGTAGAAGGACACTATTATCTTGCCAGATGTTATTATCAACAGGGAAACTGGATTAAATCCAGAGAAGAATTGAGTATTGCCAGAAAATTTCTTTCCAAAATGACTGACAGTAAGAAAAAATCATCATGGAAAGAGAATATTGATAAGGCCAGTGACAGTTTTTTTGAGCCAGTTTATGTCGCATCTGCCAGAGGATCATCGGTGGAATTCGTTAATAATACAGATGAGAATGTAAATATTGAAATTAACGGTAAAACGCTGGATTCTATCTCCTTGTTAGGAGGAAGAACAGTTGTAAAAGCTATAGAACCGGGAGAATACAACATTTCTGTTATCTATCAGGAATATTCTTTTACTGATAAAATAAATCTGGAAGCAAATAAAGGTTATATTATGAAATTAGTAGCACCTTCAGATAAGTTTGTCAATTTTGATTTACATAGTTTCAGAAAAGAAAAATAGGTAATCCTAAAGAGATAGTGACGATAAACACCGGGTAAAGAATTTCATAATAATAAATATATGCTCTCATGACGCGTAACGCGTTACGCGTCACGGGAGGAAGACCTTTATTAAATGCTTATGCTCAGGTCAGTAGTAACTTATCTATCAAATCTTTCGTATCCTGTGAAATAATTTTATTTTGTTGGTTGTCTACAAATTATCTGGCACATTCCTTACACTCATACTTTTGCCTGCCATTATGAATTGTTCCATTTTTGATAGTCCTTTCACTGCCACAACTTGGACAAACCATGTTTATTCTCCTTCAATATTTTTTTATCTTATTATATCATATTCAGGGATATTTCTTTTCACGATAAAGTGAATTTTGAAGCAGGGAGAGCTTACGGTCTTAATCTGAAAGAAATACCTGGTACCTTCATAAATCCGGATCTATAGAAATATTATCCCTCTTCTTCCTTTTCTTCTTCTTCCGGAAGTATATTCCCGAGCTGATCTTCATAGATCATGGCTTCTTCCTGAACTTGCCTCATACTTTCACAGGACTTCTCATAACAATCGTTCAATATTTCATTTGCTTCTTTCGCTTTTTCCATAGCTTTCAAAACTTTTTTCTTACCGTCGCCATCCAGTTCAAAAGGTTCGTCATCTGGCTCATCTTTCGGCGGAGGAGCAGTGGATTGAATTGTTTCCATAGCTTCAATAAATGAACTCATTCCTTCAATACCGAGATCTATCTGTTCTTTGAATTCTTCCTGCAACGGTTTTGGCAGATTCATCTTTCGAAATCTCATAAGAACCTGTCTGAAAGACATTTTCTGCTGTTCTAATTCTTCCACCATTGTTTCGGGAGATATTTCTCCATCCATATAATTGTTACTTATTTCCAGAATTCTCGACAGACGGGCAGATTTTGGAATATTTGTCTGAGGTGATATATTTTCATCTAGCTTCGGTAATTTGAAACTACATTTAACACAGAGATATACATCATCAGTATTTTCCGTACCACATTTGAAACAACGCCTCATAATATTACTCCTTTTTGGTTCCCGTGACGCGTCACGGGAGGAATGATTTTATATTAAATGTTTATGTACAGGTCATTATAGTGTATTTCATAACTTATTAGAATTTAAGTCGTCGTGACGCGTAACGCGTGACGCGTCACGCGTCACGGGTTTAATCCATGCGCATCACGCATTACGCTTTACGCATTACGAGGTCATTATTTATGGACAGTTATGAAACTAACTATAAAATTATTACCTGTATAAAATTCTATTTCTATATAAAAAAACCTTTATTTATTGAAATTTTCGCCTGAACTCATTATAATCAAATGAAGAAAATATGGAAACAATCAGTGATAAAATAAAAAAAGAAGCTTATAATCTTGGTATAAAAGCTGGTATAACCACTTCTGACGATCTTTTTGAAGAAAAAGAGAAGATCAAAACTTTTTTAAAGGAAGGGTATATACCGGAAGATGAAAGATGGAACAAAGAAAAAATAGATTCTTTTTGTTCTCCCGCATCTTTTATGCCTGAAGGCAAATCAATCATAATGGCGGCACTTTGTTATTATGAAGAAGACAATATGCCTTCTGATGAACCATTTGGAGAAATAGCTCTTTATACAGTAAGAAATAATTACAGGTTTTTAAGAAAAAAACTTCAGAAACTTGTAAAATTTATAAATACATATATGCCAGGGAATTTTAAAATATTTGTCAATGGCCCTCTCGCCGAAAAGCCTCTTGCTGTAAGAGCAGGCCTCGGGTTTTACGGTAAAAACTCCGTTGTTTATACGGAAGAATATGGTTCAAGAGTAATTCTCGGAGGTATTATTACCGATCTTGAATTACCTGTCGATAAGCCTTCTGTTCAAAATAAATGCGCATCCTGTAATATTTGCATTGAAACATGTCCTGCCGGAGCTATAATAAAACCTTATATTATTGACAGGAAAAGATGTTTTCAATATATAAGCGGGAGAAAAAAAGAAATTATACCGGAAGATTATAGAAAACTCTGGGGAAGAAGATTGTACGGATGTTCTACCTGTCAGGATTTATGTCCGCAGAATAAAAACATAATACCTGTAAAAGAAGTTTCTCCCTGCGGTTTTATCGGCTTTAAGATTCCTCTTATTCCGTTCTTGAAGCTTTCTGAAGAAGAATTCAGACATATATATAAAGGTAATCAGATTTCTGCAGGATTTGTAGATTTTGACGCACTCAGAAGAAATGCTTTACTCATAATGGATAATTTATATGAGAAGCGTAACGCGTAAGGCGTCACGATAAGGACTGTAAATATGATAAGTTATTTCCAGACAATCCCTAAGTACCGCTACAGGTAAATTCGTAACCAAAATCTTATATATCGTGACGCGTAACGCGTAACGCGTGACGGGAGCAAAAACGTTATGTATAAATATGATACATAATTTTTTTGGATACCTTTTTACCTTGAGCGGTACTAAGTTAAAATCTTCAGGATTTCCGTAAGTGTTTTCATTACTTCAGGGATTTCTTTATCGGCATTGATTTGGAAATCGCTCTTTTTGTATAATTCCTGTCTATCAGTATATATTTTTTTTATATCTTTCCCTTTATGGATAAGAGGTCTTGTCTCAATATTTTTCCCCGTTCTTTCCATTACCATGTCATAAGAAATACGGAGATAAATTATTTTCCCCTTTTTCCTCAGATTATCCATATTCTGCGAAGACATTACTGCCCCGCCTCCTGTGGCAATAACGCAGCCATCCATATTGCTTACTTCTTCAATAACATTACTTTCAATTTCTCTAAATCTTTTTTCTCCGTAATGTGTAAATATGTCACTGACTGTAAAGCCTGTTTTTTCTTCTATTAATTTATCTGTATCAATGAACTTCATTCCTGTTATATCTGCCAGCATTTTACCGCATGTACTTTTACCGCTGCCCATAAACCCGGTAAGAACGATATTCATATCCGTGATGCTCCATTAATGAGTGAAGAGTGAGCAGTGAATAGTGAGTGGAAATTAAACTTCTAATCATTCACTACTCACTACTCACTTAAATTATCATAAGTTACGAAATACACTATAGTTTTACAATATTTCTCTCCCATATCCTCCCTTTCCTCTCACTATTTTCATATTTGCCTATTAATTTTTATAATTTTTTCTGTTATAATATTTAATATACTAAATATATATTTTATTTTGCCGATATAATTCTATAAGCACATAACCCGTTGGTTTCCTGTAAGGAATTTTCATCTTAAATGGCGTAAAGCTTTAGATAAAAATTATGTAGAGGCAGTTTATCTAAAGATTTTATTTGTCCAATCTTCCCGTCACGTTTAACACGTTACGAAATAAATACATAAGGAACAGGGAAAATAATATGATAACAGAAAATTTAGAAAAAAATTACAAAACCTGGATGGAGCTTCTCGGCAGGTGCGCTTCTACAATTGATTCGGTGAATAGGTCTACGGAAAATGAATTTCTTTCTATAGGCTCACAATTGATGGAATTAAGTTCTATGGCAGATAAAATGTCCGGAGAATGTTCGTCTGCCGTTAATTTGATAGCAGGTCAGGAAATGATAAATTCTATAGAAGGTCTTGGGAAGCTGAGTGATAGTATGGAGAGATACCTGAAAGACTCAGATGTTGATTTACAGAAGAGTTCAAATAACCTCGGACATATCAAAGATATGCTTGATAGTATCTGTAAGCCTATGGAAGGGTTTAAAAAAATAGTTAAAGTTTTGAAGATGATGGCTATTTCCACACGAATTGAAAGTGCCAGACTTGGACGAAGTGATGCAGGATTTAACACACTGGCAGATGATATTAAAAAACTTGCTGCCCGTATTGCAACTAAATCAAGCGATATTACAGAACAGTCAAAGGTTATGAGTGATATAATAGGAGATACCATGTCAGGTGTTGTGCTGTTAGAAACAGAACAGCATAAACAAATAATTACTATTCTTAACAATGTTAGAGCCAGTGTGTCAGAACTTCAGGATATGAATATTAATTCCTCCTCTGCTGCAAATAATATTTTATTACAGTCACAGAATATTTGCACCAATATAGGAGAAGTGGTTATGTCCATTCAGTTCCATGATATTACAAGGCAGCAGATAGAGCATGTAGTTTCTGCCATTAACGATGCCTGTAAATGGCTCAAAGAAGAAATTCAGAGCAGAGGCAGAGGCGGAGAAGAGTTTATTGGCAGGATAAGATATATATGTGAACTTCAAAGAGCACAGCTTGCATATTCTCTCAAGGAATTCGTAGAAGCAGTAAACAGAATCAGAGAGAATCTTCAGGCTATTGATAAGCATATTACTGCTATGTCTGAAGCGATAAAAAATACTGTAGGCGATATTGACAGGACAGGTTCTTCTTTTCTGGGTAACATTGAAAAAGGTCTGACTTCTGTTATTTCTTCTCTTTTAAAGAGCGAAGATACCCATCGTAATGTTTCAAATTCAATGAGTTCAGGTGCTGCCAAAGTAAAACAGATGTGCAGTTTTGCAGGTGATATAGAGCAGACAGGTAAAGAGATTGAACTTATTGCTCTTAATGCCAGAATTAAGGCAACCCATATAGGTGAAAGTGGAGCAGCTATGGGAGCTATTGCAGAGGCTATTCAGCAATTATCTCTGGATTCTAGAAGTCAGACAGTTTCTGTTCTTGATTTTTTAAATAACATATCTGAAGCAAGTGAAAATTTATCTAAAGATGCTTCTGAAGATAATAAAGGACATAATAAGACCGATAATATGGTTCGGGATCTTAAAGCACTTGTAAATTCACTCAGAAAAATGAATGAGAATATTATCGTCCTTATGACTCATTTGAATGGTTCCAGTAAAGACCTTTCTTTTCATATAGAGAAAACTGTCAAAGAAATAAACGTTCACACCAGAGTTTCATCTGTAATAAATAATACCCTGAAAGAACTTGATGAAATATTGGCTCAGGCAAAAAAACTTGAATCGCCGTCAACTTCAGGCAGGAAGGATTTTCTTAAGGATCTAGAAGTCAGATATACTATGGATAGTGAAAGAAAAATCCATCTGGCAAAAGTTAGCCAGGCTAGACCGGAGATTTCAAAAATCAGCCATAAAGCTGCCGGTTTATCAGTTAAATCCAGATCTAATCAGAAAAATACTCCTGCAGACAGACCTGATAAAAAAATTGAACGGTCTCTTAAGCCTGATAAGGCAAAAATCTTAGAAAAAAGCAAAAGCACTGATAATGTAAAACTCTCCGGCAGCAGCGACAGTTCTATCGGAGATAACGTAGAACTCTTCGGTGACAGCGACAGTTCTATCGGAGATAACGTAGAACTCTTCGGTGACAGCGACAGTTCTATCGGAGATAACGTAGAACTC
>JAKPQU010000334.1 GCA_029555925.1 Bacillota bacterium | reverse complement strand
AGCTTTCTATTACAGAGGATTATATTATCTGGAAATAAATGATTACAGTCAGGCCAGGGCGGACTTCAATAACTCTATGCAAAGTGCCGGCCTTATCTGGAAATCAGATCCTGTAAAGCAGCTTAAATGGACCAATGCAGCCAGAAATGCAGATGAGGAGGCTTTAAAGCTATCAAAAGAAGTCTCTATAAAAGCAGTACCTCCCATAACAGGAGATTTCTACGGCAACCTCCGGCTAATCGCAGACGGTAAAGGCAGAGCTTCCATAAAAGATAACAATGGTAATTTTATAATCACAGATAAACTCTGTCCGCCATTGCCTGATGAAGTAGACAGATAATTTTTTGGCTCTTTCTATGGAAATACCATAGTTATATTTTCCTACCACAGGTTATGCAGAACTGAGTGCCTTCAGAAACCGCTTTACCGCAGGACTGACATATTTTTTCTTCTTTTGGAGGTTCAGATAACATGAACTGTTTCTCAGAGGTATTCTCAATTTTTTCTTTATTTTTGGAAATATGCTGTACCATTCTAACCAAAAAATCACTCATATAAGTCATAGTAGATATTTTTACAACCGGCCAATGTACTTTCCATTTTATCATGTACGTATCTATTATAAATATATCTATTAAATGTTTACTTTTAAGAAATTCTCTGCGGTATTCATGGGGGAGGACTTCTCCGATATTTACAGGAGTGGTACTTCTTATAATAAAATTCTCATCAAAATCGGGATCACCTGTTTGAATATAAGAACCTCCGAAAAAATCGCCAAACCTGCTGTGCCAGTCCTGTCTGTATATAGTTATTCCCAGGCCTGAAGGAGAAGGAAATTCCAGATACATCTCGTTAAAATGGGTATCCCTGCTTTTATGACCGATATTGGTACGATGGAGAGCTAATTTAAGTTCCCTGAATTTACCCCATACCTTGACGACCTCTTTATCATTGCCCAGCATATAATAGAGATTCGTCATCTTAGCAAATTCCATCCACTGAAATGAAACAAACTTATTATAAAAGAAACTGCCCAGGCCTGCAGCAACTATACCAACTATCAATAAAGGTATAATATAATTATCCATATAAACCCCTCTCTCTTCAGAAACTGTAAT
Source organism: Bacillota bacterium (assembly GCA_029555925.1). Next base: position 290 of record JAKPQU010000334.1, on the reverse strand, counting down.
ATATAATCCTGTCACATTATTAAAACGGCTATGCTCCTCCGGTCACCCGTTACGCGTCACGACTATAACCGGTGGAATAATTACTGTTATAAACACTAATCACCGCTACAAGTAAATTTATATGAAAATGATGAAGTTTGCAACTTCACTGGATGTTGATTTTCATATTTTGTTGTGACCGCTCCGGTCATGTCTGTTAGTAACCATTTATCAGCTTCTGCCTGACAGGCTCTTACGAAGAAAAATAATTTGCCTTATTTAATTTGTTTTACAGACAATAAATTAACCAC
>JAKPQU010000333.1 GCA_029555925.1 Bacillota bacterium | reverse complement strand
AACTGGAACGTTTATAACAGTTACAGCTTATATCATGCTACTTTACATTATAATTCAATAAAATATACCTGTGCTGCCGTGATATTTTTTTCTCCGGAACACCAGGCAGGCAGACTACTATGTCTAAAGCTAAATAGTATAAGGGACTGTAAGAAAATAACTCTGACACATCATGGTTCCTGTCCTTGCGTTACCCGTCACGATTGTAACTATGATAAGGTTATTTTTTACAACCAGCTAAATTTTTCCGAGACCTTTCAGTATTTTCTCCGGCGTGAAAGGACTCTCTCTGAGTCTTATGCCGACGGCATTATAAATAGCATTTGATATGGCAGGCAGGGCTCCGCATATACCTATTTCTCCCACACTTTTTGCTCCAAAGGGCCCTGAAGGTTCAAAGGTAGGAACAAGTATGGGAACAATTTCAGGAAGATCTGCCATTGTAAATATTTTATATTCCCCGAAATTTGCATTTAACATCTTTCCGGTACCGGCAAATTTATACTCCTCCGTAAGAGCAAAACTTATGGCGTTAAGGACAGCCCCTTCTATCTGACCTGTTGCAAGCTTCGGGTTTATGGCAGTACCGCAGTCTACTGCTGCAACGTATTTTACAACCCTTACAAAACCTGTTTCTATATCTACTTCAACCTCTGCAAAATGAGCGGCAAAAGGATTGGGAGATTGTTCTGTAATATTGGAACCGGTAAAGGCTATCTGAAATTGATCTTTAAGATAAAGAGAGTGGACGGCTATCTCTTTATAAGTTACTTCTTTTTTCTCTTTTTTCCAGAGTACTTTTTTATGTTCACACAGGAGCTCTTCCACAGGAGCAGACATAATTTTTGCCGCTACGGTAAGGATCTGTTTTTTTATTCCTTCTGCAGTTTTCCTGACTGCTCCTCCGGAGACGTAGGTAGTGCTGCATGCATAGGCACCCACATCAAAAGGAGTCATATCCGTATCGGAAGAGTATACTATAATATCTTCCGGGCCTGTAGAAAGCACTTCCGCAGCAATCTGTGCCATGATTGTATCGCTTCCCGTACCTATATCAGTGGCTCCGAGTAAAAGATTAAAGGAGCCGTCATCATTTATTTTCATAGTAGCACTTGCCATATCTACGCCGGGTATACCGGAGCCCTGAAGAAGACATGCCATGCCGACCCCTCTTTTAAGATATGGCTTATCGGTATCATGGACATTCCTCTTTTCATACCAGTTAATCTCTTTTGCTCCGATTTCTATACATTTTTCCAGACCTGCCGTTTCTATATACTGCTCAAAACCTTCTGTGCCTTCTCCGAGAGCTTTAAAGACAGGCGAAGTTTCTCCCATTTTTATATGATTTTTCTTTCGAAATTCCATTGGGTCCATACCTATTTTTTCTGCCATTTCATCCATCTGAACTTCAAGAGAAAAAATTGTCTGAGGAACTCCGTAACCTCTATAGGCTCCTGAGATTGGATTATTGGTGTAAACTGCTTTACCTTCAAAATTAATATTGTCACATTTATATAGAGGTAGAGCCTTGTTAGCACCATTACAGAGGACTGTAAGAGCATGCCCTCCGTAAGCTCCCGTATCATTTATTACGTGGAGATCTATAGCAGTAATTGTTCCGTCTTTTTTTACACCGGTTTTCAGATGACTATACTGGGGATGTCTGGATATAGAACAGGCAAAGACTTCTTCTCTTGTACAGGTTAATTTTACAGGTTTTCCTGTTTTCAAAGTAAGGGCGGCACAGATTCTCTCGAGTAAAACTTCCTGTTTACTGCCAAATCCTCCGCCGATCCGCGGTTTTATAACCCTTATGTTTTTTACCGGTATATTGAGAGCAAATGAAACGATTCGTCTTACATGAAAAGGAACCTGAGTAGATGTCCTTATAACAAGCCTTCCTCTTTCATCAAAATAAGTAATCGTGCTGTGAGGTTCTATTGCACAGTGCTGTGCCCTGTGAGAATGGCAGGTTCCTTCAAGGATAAAATCTGATTCTTTAAATCCTTTTTCTATATCCCCTATCTTTACGTCTACAGAGGATGCAATATTACGGTCAGGTTTATATTCTACAGGTATCGGAATATGTGCTTCCGGCTCGTCATGTATGACAGGAGCCCCATCTTTTAAAGCTTCTCGAGGGTCAAAAATAGAAGGCAATAATTCATAGTCAACTTTTATCAGAGAAATTGCCTTTTCTGCAATTTCAGGGCTTTCTGCAGCTACTGCCGCAACCATGTCTCCCACATAACGAACCTTTTTATCCAGAACAAATGTATCATAAGGAGACGGTTCAGGATACCCCTGTCCCGCTGTGGCATGAATATTTCTGGGAAGATCTTTCCAGGTAAGCACTGCTTTTATACCGGGAAGATTTTTTGCTTCAGTTGTATCAATTTCTTTTATCAGTGCATGACTGTGAGGACTTCGTAATATTTTCCCGTAAAGCATGCCGAACATGAAAAAATCATCGGTAAATTCCGTCATTCCTGTAGCATGATATATGCCGTCTATTTTATTTATACTTTTCCCTACAACCTTTGTCTCCATCTATTTATCACCTCTGATTTCCCGGGAAGCTTTTTTTATGGCCCTTATCTGGGCATTATAACCGGTACATCTGCATAAATGGCCGTCCATCGCTTCTTTTATATCTTCTATTGAAGGATCATGGTTCCGGTCCAGGAGGGCTTTTGCAGAAGTAATCTTTCCCGGTATACAAAACCCGCACTGAACTCCTCCTTCTTCTACAAAGTATTTCTGGAGAGCATGGGGATTACCATGGGTTCCTATACCTTTAACTGTTGTTATTTCTCTTCCCTCTGCAAGCCCTGCAAGTTTGATACAGGAGACATTGGGTTCTCCGTCAACCAGAACAGTACATGAGCCGCAATCACCTGTGTTACAGCCTTTTTTTACTTCATAATAACCTTCTCTTCTCAAAACATCTAACAGAGTATCGGAAGGATTTATATTGAATTCTTTTTTTTCTTTGTTTACAGTAATGTTTAATTTCATGACCTGCAGTTTCCTCCTGTAGATGATAACAATCTTTTAATAAGAACACCTGTAAGATATTTCCTGTAATCCCCGGGGGCTCTGAAGCTTTTCAGAGGTGTTATCTTTTCTTCTGCCTGTTTTGCCACATGTTCTATTAATGTTTCATTCAACGTGTTTCCTTTCAACAGATTTTCTATCTCAATAAATCTTTGAGGCACAGATGTTACTCCACTTATTGCCAGCCTGCAATCTTTTATTACAGAAGCGTCAAATTCTATAGAAACAGCCAGATCCATCAGAGTATAATCAAAATTTGTTCTTGAAAATTTTATAAATCCTCCTTTTGTTTGACAGGAAGGGACGGGAATAATAATCTCTGTAATCAGATCCTGTGAAGACAGCTCTTTAGACGGTCTTTTTTGAATCAATTCTTCAACAGAAATGATTCTTTTTTTCTCTGAATTTCTTATTTCTACAGATCCATTCAGAGCCAGAAGTGCTACAGGCAAATCAGACCATATTCTGAGTGCTACAATATTCCCTCCTATGGTACATACATTTCGTATCAAACGAGACCCGACTCTGGAAGCGGCCCTGGCAAGGACACCTCCTGCCATATTATTTATAAGTTCTGATTCTGATATTTTCTGAACAGTAGTTGCAGCACCGATCTTTACAGTGTTTCCTTCCTGTTTTATATAATTGAGACCTGCCCTGTTTATATCTACAAAGCCTTTTACAGAAGGGTTTTTCGAAAATATCACGGCAGTAGAGCCGGCAACAGGAATATTTACAAACTTCTCATCTCTGTTTTTCGAAAGAATGTCAAGTATTTCGTCTGTAGTCTGAGGATAATGAAATTCCCGGATATTCAACAAACTTCTCACTCCAATCAATATGCGTGATACGTAACGCGTAATGCGTAATGCGTAACAGGGGGAATTACTTCACTATAATAAGCTGATTGATATTCATAAAATCCATACAATACCTTTTCAACTATTACAAGAATATTATACAGGTATAGCTTTTAAAACCAATTGACATTTTCATGGATATATTTTATTATTATACTATAATACCGGTATTCATGAAAGATAAAAGTCAAAATTTATCAATTTTTATTGTAGAGTAAGATAAAACAAATGGCAAAAATAGCAGGAGTAATTCTTTCAGCAGGAGAAGGGAGCCGTATGGGCTCCATTCCAAAAGCTCTTTTAACATTAAAAGGCAGACCATTTATTGAAATCATCTTCCAGAATATGTCTCTTGCAGGTATTGATAATATTTATACAGTACTCGGCTATCATGGTGATATAATAAAATCTCATTTATCGATGAAAAAAGAAACCATTCTTATAAATCATACCCCCGAACTGGGACAGCTTTCTTCATTACATGTTGCTATAAAACATATGGTACCGGAAGTGAGTGCCATAATGGTAACACTGGTAGATCTACCTCTCATAAAAGTAACTACATACAGTAATCTGCTAAAAGAATGGTCACGAAAACCTGATATGATATACATACCGGTATGTAACGGAAAAAGAGGACATCCTGTTATATTTCCGAAGAAATTTTTCCCTGAACTATTAAATACTCCTCCTGACCATGGCGCCAGAGCTGTAGTTCATAATAACCGGGACTCGGTAATAAAATATGAATATGACGATCCCGGTATATATACCGATATTGATACGAAAGAAGATTATAATAACATATCCACACTTTACCTTTCGTAAGATAGTGTTTTTTTATGACAGGTAGATTCATTTTTACTGGAAATTGCACTTAATTTTGTAAATATATTAATTTATATGAAAATGATGAAGTTTGCACCTTCACTGGATGTTGATTTTCATATTTAGTTGTGACCGCTCCGGTCATGTCTGTTAGTACCGTAACAGGTAAAAGGGTATCCATAAAAAGCTTCTGACTGGCAGGCTCTGGAGAAGAAAAATTAGTTTTTTCTATAGTATTAGAAATTAACCAG
>JAKPQU010000308.1 GCA_029555925.1 Bacillota bacterium | reverse complement strand
TTCTGCCTGCCAGGCTCTTACGAAGAAAAATAATTTGCCTTATTTAATTTGTTTTACAGACAATAAATTAGCCCTTATTTAATTTCTAATACTATAGAAAAAACGAATTTTTCTTCTCCAGAGCCCGCCAGGCAGAAGCTTTTTACGGATACCCTTTTACCTGTTACGGTACTTAGTCAGGATAAATGAAAAATTTTAAAAATTAAAGGTGAACCCTTTAATATGTCAAATTTTATTTATGGATAAATTTTATATATGTGTAACAGGACTATAGTGTATTTCATAACCCGAAGGTATCGGAATTTTCATTTTTAATGGCGTAAAATCTGGTTTTAATGGTTATAGGTGTTGGGCCTGGAAGCTTAAAATCTGAAACCAAAAACCTGAGAGTTGAGAATATAATGAATTACACACAAGAAGGAGACTGATTCCTATGGATGAATTGAAATCATTAAAAGAAAACTGGCACAGTGAAACAGTTGAACAGGTTTTATCTCATTTTAAAACCGATATAAATGGTCTTTCTGAAAAAGAAGGTAGGGAACGTCTTCACGAATTCGGCGCAAATGAACTGGCAGAGAAGAAAAAAGAATCCATCCTTATGCTGCTTCTGGAACAGTTCAGCGATTTTTTAATTATTGTACTGGCAGTAGCATCAGTTATTTCTGGTATTAAAGGTGACTGGGTAGAGGCAATTACCATTATTGTAATAGTAATTCTTGCAGGCCTTATGGGATTTATTCAGGAATATCAGGCAGGTAAAGCTATTGAAAAACTCAAAAAAATGGCTGCTCCACATGCGACGGTAATAAGAGGAGGAGAAGAAACAGTCATACCTTCACGGGAAATTGTACCGGGAGATATATGTTTGATTAAAACAGGAGATATGATACCGGCAGATGCAAGGCTTATTGAAGCTACAAATCTTAAAATAAATGAAGCACCTCTTACGGGAGAATCGACTGCCGTAGAAAAATTTATTGAGCCTGTAGAAAATAAAGAGACAACCCTGGGAGACAGGAAAAATATGGTTTATACAGGAACAAGTGCAACGTACGGAAGAGGTAAAGCTGTTGTTGTTGCAACAGGTATGAACACAGAATTCGGCAGGATTGCAGGACTTCTTCAGAGTACTCAATCAAGGAAAACTCCTCTTCAGAATAATCTAGATCAGCTCGGCAAACAGCTCGGTATATTTTCTTTAATCCTTGCCGCTGTTATTGCCGCTTTCGGTGTTATAATGGGAAAAGAGATAGAGAAGATGTTCATATGGGGAGTTGCCCTCGCAGTAGCCGTTATTCCCGAAGCGCTTCCCGCTGTTGTTACCATAAGCCTTGCACTGGGTGTAAGAAGACTTGTAAAGAGGAGAGCTCTTATAAGATCCCTTCCTTCTGTTGAAACACTGGGTGCTACTACTGTAATATGCAGTGATAAAACAGGAACTCTTACACAGGATGCCATGACTGTAAGAAAGATTTATTGCGGTGGACAGGTAATAACTGTGAGCGGTTCAGGATATAATCCGACAGGAGATTTTTCCATAGATGAAAAAAAGATTACTCCCGATGATGATCTGAAAAAACTTCTTGAAATAGGTGTTCTGTGTAATGATACACACTTAAAACAGGAAGAAGGGGAATGGAAAATAATAGGAGATCCTACAGAAGGTGCCCTTGTTGTAATAGCCTGCAAGGGAGGTATAAATTCTGACAAAATAAGAAAAGAAATACCCAGAACAGGAGAAATCCCTTTTTCTTCGGAAACAAAAAAAATGACAACATCCCACAGATTTCCTGACGGTGAATATGCCTGCACCAAAGGTGCTCCGGAGATTATTATAGATAACTGTAATTTTATGTATCAGAAGGGACAAATAGTACCTTTGAAAGAACAGGACAGAAAAGAGATTTTAATGGCAGGTAGAAAATTCGGTGAAGATGCACTCAGAGTTCTGGCACTTTCTTTCAAGAAAATTTCTTCTGAAGATACACTGAAACATGCACAGAAAGACATGGTATTTGTAGGACTTGTAGGTATGATAGATCCTCCAAGATCTGAAGTGAAAGATGCAATAAAAGTCTGTGAACATGCCGGTATAAAACCTGTCATGATAACAGGAGATCATAAGATCACCGCTGTGGCAGTAGCAAAAGAACTGGGGCTTATGAAAAGTGACAGAGCCCTTACAGGTGTGGAACTGGATAAACTCTCAGATGAAGAATTTAATAGTACCGTTGAAGATACTCAGGTCTATGCCAGAATTTCACCTTCTCATAAACTTCGTATAGTAAATGCTTTTATGAATAAAGGCCATGTTGTTGCCATGACAGGAGACGGAGTTAATGATGCTCCTGCACTGAAAAAAGCCGATATAGGTATAGCAATGGGTATTACAGGAACGGATGTAAGCAAGGAAGCATCTGATATGATCCTTACAGATGATAATTTTGCCTCTATTGTTTCTGCAGTGGAAGAAGGAAGAAGTATCTTTGAAAATATAAGAAAATATCTGGTTTTTTTACTGAGCGGAAATATGGGAACAGTATTTGCTATGATAATCTCTATCCTCTTATTCAGAGATTTTCCTCTTGTGGCAGTGCAGATTTTATTTATCAATTTTATTATGGACGGTCTTATGGCTATTGCTCTGGGGATAGAACCGCCGGAACATGGAATTATGGATAGACCTCCCAGAAATTTGAAAGAAGGGATTTTAAATAAAAACTCTCTTTTTTATATAGGGGCAGTAGGATTATGGATGTCTCTGGCCACTATCGGTGTTTATCGTTATGCCATAGTCTCTCCCATGGTAGATGATGACCTGGCCAAAACAATGTTTTTTGTTACTTTAATAGTAGCCCGTCTTTTCAATGGTTTTAATTGCAGATCTTTGAATGAATCTATTTTCAGGACAGGCCTCACAGGCAATAAATGGCTGATTGTAAGTGCAGGTATAGCAATGGGGCTTACATGTATTGTTCTCTATTATCATCTTTTCCATAAACCATTTGAGACAAAGCCCCTTGATACATACCAGTGGGCTATAGTAATGTCTTTTGCCTTCACGGTAATGGTATTCGGAGAGATTATAAAGTTTATTTCCAGGAAGATTTTTTTATGATATTATTATAGTGTATCTTGTAACTCAGAAATTGTCAGGATAGCTACCTCATATTTATAGTTTATATCGTGACACGTGACGTGAGGAAAGAGACTATTAATAAATTTCTATTACTTATTACCGTAACAGGTAAAAGGGTATTCATAAAAAGCTTCTGACTGGCAGGCTCTGGAGAAGAAAAATTCGTTTTTTCTATAGTATTAGAAATTAACCAGTGGTTAATTTATTGTCTGTAAAACAAATTAAATAAGGCAAATTATTTTTCTTCGTAAGAGCCTGGTAGGCAGAAGCTGATAAATGGTTACTAACAGACATGACCGGAGCGGTCACAACCAAATATGAAAATCAACATCCAGTGAAGGTGCAAACTTCATCATTTTCATAAAAATTTACCTGTAGCGGTACTTATTATAGTAAAGAGCTATTAGCTTTTAGCTTATGAAACTAACAACCATGACCGGTTCGGTTACAACGAAGTATGAAAATTTATTCTTCCCGTAACGCGTTAGCGTTACGATTCTTATAAAAGGAGTATGTAAACATTATGAATGCTTTACCTGTAATCATCGGTTCTTTATGTATCTTTGTCCTTGCCTACAGATTTTATGCAAGTTTTATAGCAGCAAAGGTGCTTGTACTGGATGATAAAAGACCAACGCCAGCCCATGCCATGAGTGACGGTCAGAATTATTTTCCCACTAACAAATGGGTTCTTTTCGGACATCATTTTGCTGCCATAGCAGGTGCAGGACCTCTCATAGGACCTGTTCTGGCGGCTCAATTCGGCTATCTTCCCGGATTACTGTGGATACTTATCGGTTCTGTTCTTGCAGGAGCAGTGCATGACCTGGTAGTATTGTTTGCTTCCATAAGACATAAAGGCAAATCTCTGGCAGAAATAGCAGGGGAAGAAGTAGGACCATTGTCGGGTATTACTACTGCTATTGCCGTTATATTTATCATTGTGATTGCTCTTGCAGGCCTTGGTCTTGCAGTAGTCAATTCCCTGAAGGAAAGTTCATGGGGAGTATTTACCATTGGCTGTTCAGTTCCTATAGCTTTATTTATGGGGCTTTATATGTATCGGTTCAGAAAAGGTAAAATAAAGGAAGCCACTGTAATAGGTGTAACCTGCCTTGTTCTGGCAGTCATATTCGGTAAGTATATTCCCGAAAGCCCTCTGAAAAATATTTTTACTATGGATAAAAATAGTGTGACTCTTGCCATAGTATTGTACGGATTTATAGCTTCTGTTTTACCTGTATGGATGCTTCTCTGTCCGAGAGATTATCTGAGCACCTATATGAAACTGGGCACTATAGCCTTTCTTACTATCGGTATCATAATAGTTCACCCGAATCTTGAGATACCGGCTGTGACACAGTATATCCATGGGGGAGGCCCCATAATTCCGGGTCATGTATTTCCCTTTGTCTGCATCACCATAGCCTGTGGTGCCATATCAGGTTTCCATTCCCTTATAGGAAGCGGAACAACACCGAAGATGATAGGTAAAGAATCTGATGCCCTGTTTATAGGTTACGGAGCAATGATTGCAGAAGCTTTTGTTTCCCTTACCGCTCTTATTGCTGCATGTGCGCTGGTACCTGCAGATTATTTTGCCATAAATGTTTCTCCTGAAAAATTTGCCACTCTCGGACTTACGCCTGTTCATCTCAATCACCTGTCAGCAGAAGTAGGAGAAAATATTGCAGGAAGACCTGGAGGAGCAGTTTCACTGGCAGTCGGCATGGCACAGATTTTTTCCGCAATTCCGGGGCTCTACGGCTTTATGAGTTACTGGTATCATTTTGCCATTATGTTTGAAGCTCTCTTTATTCTTACTACAATAGATACCGGTACAAGAGTTGCAAGGTTTCTCTTTCAGGAAGCTTTCGGTAAAATCTATAGTCCTTTCAGTAAAACCGACTGGATGCCGGGAACTATAATATGCAGTGCTCTTGTAGTATTGAGCTGGGGTTATTTTATTTATACAGGTAATATATCTACCATATGGCCTATGTTCGGTATTGCAAATCAGTTACTTTCCGCCATAGCACTCTGTATTGGAACGACTATCATAATAAAAATTGGGAAAGCCAGATATATGGCTATAACACTTGTGCCCATGATATTTATGTGTATCACTACAATATCTGCAGGTTATCTCAGTATAAGAGATAATTTTCTTCCCATACATAGTTATCTGAATATTCTCCTTACTGTTATAATGATCGTTGCTCTCTGTATTATAATAATTGATTCTTTTATAAAATGGTCAGGATTTTTATCCGGCTCTCAGGAAAATACTCTTGCAGTCGAGACAGTTGAAGAAAAGGTATGATGAAAACCAGACAGATTGTTCTTACAGGTTTATTTATAGCTCTGGCCATACTGTTACCTTCTTTTTTTCATGTTATTGGCCTGGGAAAAACTTTTTTACCAATGCATATACCTGTACTTATTGCAGGGCTTTCAAACGGCAGTGTTTCAGGGTTTATAGTAGGTACACTGGCTCCCCTGTTAAGTTCTTTTTTAACTGGTATGCCGCCTTTCCCTTTTGTTATAGCCATGACATGTGAACTGGCCGTCTACGGATATATGACAGGATTTTTTGTTAAAAGGCTAAATATTTATATAAGTGTAGTGCTTTCTATGGTATGTTCCAGACTGGCCTATGGTAGTATATATTTTCTTATATTACCTTTATTCGGTATAAAGGTTTCCATGGAATATTTATTGACAGGTGTTCTTATAGCATCTTTACCCGGTATAATATGTCAGTTTGCTCTTGTGCCTGTTTTCGTAATGGTTCAAAAGGCACGTAATGATAATTTTATATTGTGAGGTTTTTGCGTATGAGAAAATTTTTTAATGATCAGGCGAAAAATTGGGATACTATAGCATTTCACGATCCGTTAAAACTGGATGTGATTTTAGAAAATCTGAATTTAAAACCGGGTCATACTGTTCTGGATGTAGGAAGCGGAACAGGTGTTCTTCTGGGAAGAATTTTGCAGAATACCGGCAGTAAAGGACAGGTTATAGCTATGGATATATCGGAAAATATGCTCGCCATATCCAGAAAAAAATATTCGTCTTCGGGGATTTCATATCTTCAGGGTATGGCTGAACATATGCCTCTCGCAGATGAATCTTGCCATAGAGTAATATGTTATTCCGTATTTCCTCATTTTAAAGAACCTGCTCATACCCTTGCTGAAATAAGAAGAATTTTATATCCGAGAGGACTCCTTGTTATTGCCCACTCACAGGGAAGGGATAAAATAAATGAAATACATAAGAAAATAGATGGGCCTGTGAATGGAGACCATCTTCCTGACAGGGAAGAAATGTGTCTTCTACTGGAAAAGGAATATTTCGTAGTAAAAAATATAATAGATAACAGTGAAATTTACTGTTATGTGGCAGTTAAATGAGAATTTTTATAAATTAATCCGCCTGATACGGTCAAGAGTGAGTCGTGAGTCGTGAAAAGTGAATCTACGTGATCGATAAAATAACTGGTCACTGGTCACTAAAAAAAAGGAGGTTTTTAATTTGACTAAAATCACCGCCATAGTGATCATGATTCTGGCAGCTTTAGCAGCCATATTCTGTCTCTTATTTAAAATAAAAGTTAATACATCCCTTTCAGACAGGAAAAGCCTGAAGGCTAAATTTTTTGTAGCCCTTTCTATTATGATGGCTTTTTTTGCCGGTTTTTTTACGTCCTGTAAAACCCAGGATCAGGCAATTGCAGGAACAACCACTCCGACAGAATTATCTGAAAATACTGTTACTCCATTACCTGTTTCTACACCTTCAGGAAGTCCTGCAGTAACACCTCCTGCACCTACCTGCTATGTAGTCGTAATACCCAGTCCTCCTGTAGAGCTGAATACTGTTAAACCTACCTGCTATACCGTAGTTCCACAGATTACACCTGCAAAAAAAATAGAAGATAAAGATGTTCCTTTCGTTACCTGTTATAAACCTGCCATTTTACATACTCCCACCCCTGCTGCTCCAACTCAGATACCTTCAGCTACTCCTTATCTTCGTACCTGCTATGTTCCTCTGCCGGCACCAACTTCTTATAAAGATGATAGTTCCGTAATTGATAGTAAACTGGCCCTTCTTGAAGAGCTTTCAAAAAAAAATACTGTAAAAGAAGAAATATTAAATAGAGTGAAGGCAAATATGTTAAATCAGAGGTTTCATTCGTGAGGTAATTCATCTCCACCTGAGCTGTGGACGCTACAGGTGGAGAATTCCAGGATTTTTTAACTTAAAGATTTTTTATTCATTTCAATCAGGACTTACGCAAAAAGTAAAGAGAATCCTGTCATTTTCTTTAAGATTTGAACATTTCCAGAGAAGTTTTATTAAAGTCTTTCAATTCTCCTGGAATCTCTGAGCTTTGCTATGATTTTTTTTTGAGTTTCTATGATAAAGTTTGCTTTTTCTAGCTCTATTTTCAGCTCTTTATTTTTTCTTTCCAGTTTTTCTATTCTTTTTTCGAGGCTCCCTTTGATTTTTTCAGTTTCCATGTAAAATTCTTTTTCCAGCTCATCTATTCTTTTTTCCACCATATCTTTTATTGTATTTTTCTGTACCCCCAGGGGGCTCAGTTCTCCTTTTTCTCGCTGCCAGTACCATGTGGCCAGATGGGATGAAAAAAGCCCTTCTCTACGTAATAATGCTCCCAGTTCCCCGGGGTGATTTAATGCTTCCGCTTCTCTGAGTATATTCAGCTTGTATTCTGATGTATATTGCTTTATTCCTGGTCGGTCTGCCAGTCTTTCCGATGGTTCATTTACTAACGTATTATCGTTATTATCTTTGCCTGACTTTTTGGGGCGGAACATTGTTTGCTCTCCTTCCTACAGAGAAAGGTTTTCTTTTACAGGAGTTATATTACTACACAGTTATGTGTCATTCAAGTTCCATATATGTTCCTGATATGAATTCTTTTCATTACTGACCTGAGCATAAGCAATTATAGTGTATTTCATAACTTATTAGAATTTAAGTCGTCGTGACGCGTGACGGGTTTAATCTCTGCGCATCACGCATTACGCTTTACGCATTACGAGGTCATTATTTATGGATAGTTATGAAACTAACTATAATATTTTAATATGTTATAAACCAGATTAGATAAGGTTTTCTGGCTTTTCACTATTCACTATTCACTACTCACTTCAATAATAAAGAAAGGATTTTTCTGTCTTAATGTTGAAAATTATAATCAACCTAACAATGTATAAATCATCTGGAGGAACCTATGAAGGACTCGAAAATTTGTCTGATTTTCAATCCTATATCGGGACTATCAATGAAAGGTATTACCATGTTCCATCCCCTTGAAGATATAGTAGAAGTATTTTCACGGGAGAGAATTTCTCTTACCATCAAGACAACAGCCAGAACAGGAGACGGAACCCGTCTTACGCAGGAAGCTGTCAGGCAGGGTTACAGCCATATAATTGCCTGCGGAGGAGACGGAACTATAAATGAAGTAGTGAACGGTATTGTAGATACAAATGTTGTTATGGGAATTATTCCTCTGGGGACGGAGAATATACTTGCAAAATCTATGGACGTTCCTCTTGATATAAAACAGGCATGCAGACATTTTCTGGAAGCGTCAGAACAAATCTGGGATGTAGGTGTTGCAAATGGCCGTCATTTTTTAATTACGTCAGGTATTGGTCTTGATGCCAGGGTGGTCTATGAAATGGAACCTGCCCTGAAGAAAGCTATGGGCAGTTTCGGATTTATCCTTAAAGGAGCACAGATGCTTTTCCTGGAAAATGAGAAAAAAAGCACCAGAGCAAAGATTCAGTTTCTGGATAAAAATATTACCTATGAATCACCTTTCTGGCTTATTGTTATAGGGAATCTCGCCTATTACGGAGGCGGTATTAAACTGGCCTTGAAAGCCAGACCAAATGACGGAGCCCTTGATGTAATAGTAATACCTTTCTCTGATGATGCCGTTGATATCGCTACAAGAGTACTGGAGGTTTTTACCGAAAGCCATCTGGATTGGGGAGAAATACCATATTTTACTTCAAGTGAATTTGAGATTACCACAGACCCTCCCGTATACTGTCAGATAGACGGTGAACTACTGGGTAAAACCCCTGTCCATTACTCTATAAAACCTCTGGCCATAAAGGTGAAATTTTAATGATAGATCTTCTCACTGCAGACAAAGTGCTTAAAGATAGATACGTTATAGTAAAAATCCTGGGAAGAGGCGGCTGGGGTGTTGTATATCTGGCAAGTGACATGAGATTGAAGAGCAAGTTCTGGGCAATAAAAGAGATGTTTGCTCTTCGCAGTAACGGGCATGGCGGATTATGTCTGAACAGAAGTAGCCTTCCTGAAGGTTACACAGACGAAGAAGAAAAATTTGAAAAAGAAGCGCTGGAACAGTTTAAAACAGAAGCGGAAATACTTTCATCCCTTGAACATCCTTATCTGACAAGGGTTCTTGACTGGTTTTACGAAAATAACAGGTATTATTTTGTAATGGATTATGTTGAAGGTAAAACATTTTTTCAGCTTGTAAAAGAAAGTAAAGGTTTTCTTAATGAATCAGATGTCATTGACTGGGCTTTACAGATCTGTGATGTACTTTTTTATATCCACAGCAGAAATCCTCCTGTTATATTCAGGGATCTGACGCCTGCCAATATAATGGTAAATAAGGAAAATAAGATAAAGCTCATAGATTTTGGCCTTGCCAAGCTATACAATGCCTTTAAAGCCACAAGGGCTATTATAAAAACCGGTTCTCCCGGTTTCTGTCCTCCAGAACAGTACGGCTTCGGTCCTACAGATGCAAGAAGTGATATATATTCTTTCGGAGCGACTGTATATTATCTCATAACTTCTACCATACCGAAGGAATCCATTTATATTTTCAATAACAGTTCCGAACTTGTTCCTCCTTCAAAGATAAACCCTGCTATTTCAAAGGAGTTGCAGAGGATTATCTTCAGGGCAATGGATGTAGAAAGTGCCGGTCGTTACGGAAATGTAGAAGAGATGAAACAGGATCTTATGTATTTAAAAGAAAATCTCTGGGCAAAACATAAGGTTATAATCTGTTCTTCATGTTCTGAAAAAAATTCTCTGGAAGTAAATAACTGTAATAAATGCGAGAAAACACTCGATAAAGAAAAAGATCTGTTTTATAGAACCGGCTGGCCTGTGTTCTGTTCTTCTCCTGACAGAACCGGATTTTTCTCTGAAAGATTATCTCCCTCTGAGAAATGGGTTTTTACCGCCGGAGATAAAATACATGCTTCTCCTGCTGTTACGGAAGAACAGGTATTTATTGGTTCATGTGATGGCAGGTTTTACTGTATTGATAAAGATACAGGGAGTAATATATGGAAATTTTCTACGGAAGGAAAGATATTTTCTTCTCCATCTGTTATTAATAATATGGTTTATTTCGGTTCCTCTGATGGCTCTATGTACGGGCTTGATAAAAAAACAGGTGAGAAGATATGGAGTTTTAAAACAAAATCCTTTGTCAAATCATCGCCTGCAATATATCAGGATTTAATTTATTTCGGTTCCGGAGATGCCTGTTTTTATTGTCTTGATCTGGAAAAAGGATTGAAAAAATGGGATTTTAAATGTGAAGACAGGATTACATCCACACCATCGGTATGGGAAGGAAAGATTTTTTTTGCTTCTTCAGACGGTGTTCTTTACAGTCTTGACTGTAATACAGGAGAATTAATATGGAAGATAAGACCTGGAAATGATATTCTCTCTTCCCCATGTTTATTCGGTTCTGCTCTTTTTATAGGAGCAGGAGAAATCATATATGGAGTGGATATTAATGATGGCAATATATTATGGCAGTTCAAAACAGGCGATCATATAACAACCTGTCCCTGTACAGGTTACGGAAGAGTTTATACCGGAAGTTATGATGGAAACCTTTATGCTCTGGATATGGATACAGGTAAATGTATGTGGAAATTTTTTACAGGTGATAAAATTGTTTCTTCACCGGCCCTAGGTTTTGGCGCTGTATATTTCGGAAGCTGTGACTGTAATGTTTATGCCCTTGATGCCAGAACAGGCATAAAGAAATGGAGTTATTATCTGGAAGAAGAAATATATTCTTCACCTTCTGTCATAGAAAGAACACTTTATATAGGATGTAATAACGGAAATTTGTATGCTCTGAAGTTTTGAGTGTAATACCACATTGCTTTAATTAAACCGAATAATTTGAATAATAGGTAAATACTGTCT
Source organism: Bacillota bacterium (assembly GCA_029555925.1). Next base: position 110 of record JAKPQU010000308.1, on the reverse strand, counting down.
GCCTGCCTGATGCTCCTCCGAAAAAAATCTAAACTGGAACGTTTATAACAGTTACAGCTTATATCATGCTACTTTACATTATAATTCAATAAAATATACCTGTGCTGCCG
>JAKPQU010000293.1 GCA_029555925.1 Bacillota bacterium | reverse complement strand
TGTTTTTATCGGTAATTATATGTTCTTTCATAAACTCAATTTTCCATAGACTTTTCAGATAGGCTCTAAGCCTAATATTTACTCAATATCATATCTGCTTCCGACTTATAAATCACTTTCTTATTGGCCACTATTTTTCTGGCCATCTCCAGCTTTTCTTCTTTCGGAAGGGATCTGTTTTTATCCAGTTTTTCCAGGAGAGAATTGGTTTCTTTTATGAGTCCTGCAAGGTCTGAAAGTTCATTCTGTAATTCATCGGGGAGATTTTTTATGCCTCTTTCCATAAGAGAATACCAGCCGACTTTTTCCGTAAAACCTGCTGTTTTCTCCCTGTAAAGTTCACCTGTCATTGCTATATCCAGAGCATTTACAGGGCCCCAGATGGAAAGTCCTGTTGAACCTGCCATACTCACAGGGTCATGTTCTTCATTTATTACTGCATCTTCCAGAGATTTAACTACAAGTCCGGCAGATTCCTTTATTTTTTCATGAACTCCTTCCGTATCGATAATATTTTTCATTATATTACCCATGTCATGAAGCTGCTCACTGTAATGACGGGTATTACCGTTACCATAATCCACTGATTGTTCTATGGAGCCAAAAAGCTGTTTATTCGTAAGTCCATATGTTTCTGAAATATCTACAAAGTTTCTGAGGGAATCTATTAAAAACTGAACTTTGTTTGTGTCTATTGCAGAAAGAGTGGGATAACCATGAGAATAGCTTATATTTAAAAGTTCCACCAGTTTATTACGTGTTTCTTTATCTTCTTCTTTAAATATTCTTCTCATTTCTTTATACCATGCTCTACTTTCGAATTTGAAAGAAAACAATTTTTTAAATTTTTCTTCTTTTTTAAATTCTTCAAGATTTTTCGCGTTATCTTTATTTTTACTTTTATATGTTTCCACTATAGAAAAAGCAAATTTATAAGGGTCAAAATCTTCATTTTTTTCGAGAATTTCTCCGAATATAAAACCGAAATCTCTGTTTGAAAGAGCATAAACAGGATTTTCCGAAGTAATAAGAACAGAGGCACCGGTTTCCAGAGCAGTTACAGATTCTATGCTTCCCATAAGGCATGATTGAAGATAAAAAAGATCTATTTTATCATTATCACCCGTTATTTTATTGCCTTCTTCCACACCTTTCCTCACTGAATCTCCTATCTCGGAAGCAGTCATAGTGCGAAAGCCTTTCCAGGCATGGCCATGTTCCATAAGAACCACTACATAATGTTTGCTGTTGTAATGTCCCATAGCCCATGCAATGAAATTCTCAAGAGTTTCAGAAGAATTCATCATAGTATCTTCAGGCAATATTTCAGCAACATCTGCCTTTTTGTCCTGAGAAATGACATATCTTCTGACACCTTTCCACTGAGGCATGGTAATAGATCCCATAAGGTGTTTATCATCTTCGTCAAGATTGCTTTCCTTTGAAGGCTCCGTGCATCCTATCTGTAATACTATATCCATATATTCATTGCTGCCGACTTCTGCCATATCCTGCAGTATTTTCATGGAAAACTCGTTTGGCATAGCCTGCTGACTGTCCAGATAAAAAAGCACTGAAAGTTCTTTTTCCTTTCTATCACAGGTATTTTTAGCTAAACAGATGGTAATCATCGCAGCAAGGAAGCATATTATCATAGTAAATAAAAATCTGATTGTCATAAATATACCTCTTTCTTAATGTGTGGGACGTTATAATCGTAACGCGTAACGCGTAAATTTCACCCTGTCCCCTTCACGACTCACGACTCACGACTCACAATATCATTCCCTCTGGCCCTGAACGTCATCAAATCATTCAATGACTGATGGTCAGGCACAGAATAAAGACCCTTTTTGTGTAATTCACAGATAAGATCAAGACCATGTGAAAGGTGTTTAACAGGACCTTTATAAATACTGTTTATTTCATTTAAATAGTATTCAAGCTGTTCATCTGACAGATATTCACTGAAATTTTTACGACCGGTAATTTCCAGTAAATCTTTTTCACTTCTTACAGGCGGTAATTTCATAGAATTCCATAGAGGTGTGCCGGGACATGGCTGTAAATAACATACTACAAAAACAGCTATTTTTTCTGAATTTCTGTATATAAAATCATGGGTTGCTTTTATATCGTCTTCTGTCTCTACAGGAGCTCCAGCTATAAAGGAACTTATTATTCCTATATCATATTTATGACATAAATCTACTACCTTCTGGTTATCTTTTACAGTCTGTTTCTTATTATAAAACTTCAATATCTTATCAGAACCAGATTCGAACCCGACAAATACCTTTGTAACGTTCATCTCTTTAAAAAGACAGGCCATTTCTTCATTAAATATATTTGCTCTTATATTAACATAGAAGAAAGCTTTTTTGTGTAATTCATTATTTATGATAATATCATGTATGGCTTTTACCCTGTCATTTGATATGGCAAAAAGATCATCGCCAAATTCTATTTTATTGAAATTATCATTATCTATAAGAGTCAGAAGCTCTTTACTTACATATTCAGGAGAAAAATTACGATATTTTTTCCATACAAGCTGGGTGGCACAAAAGCTGCATTTATAGGGACATCCTCTCCCTGTCATAAGATTGGGGACGAAAAAAGAATCATGGACAAGTTCTCTTTTAGGAGGCGGTATTATATCAAGGGGAAAGATCAATTCTCTTTCCGGTGTTTGTACTATTTCAGAACCTTCTTTAAATATAATGCCTTTTATTTTTCTTAATTCATGAGGCTCAAAAGCATGTTCCTTCAAATAAAGTTCCAGAAGTTCCGCCATTGTCCGTTCCCCTTCTCCTATAACACCAATGTCACAGTGTTCCGGTAAATACTCCGGGTAAAGTGTCACATGGGGACCACCTATTATAACAGGGACACAGATTTCTTCTTTCACTTTCTTTGCAATTTCACCGGCCCTGCCTATACAGGTACTGTAAGTAGATATTCCGACAATGTCAGGTTTTTCCCCTATAAGTGTTTCCACATCTTCTGCTATTATTACATTTTCAAAGTTCAGATATTTTTCAAGATAGGCTGCCATATAGAGCAATCCAAGAGGTTCTATTTTATTAAAATTATTTTCTCTATCTGCAGCAGCTATAAAACCTAATTTCATGTTATGTTACCTTTTTCTACAAATTCCAGCGCAGATTCACACAGTCTGCAGTGAGGATATTTTTTTATCGTTTCTTTCCATATCTTTACAGCTTCTCCTATATTATTCATACACAGATAAGCAAATCCCTTACTGAAGAGCAGATAATTCTCTTCTTCCGGCGCAAGCTCCATTAATCTGTCGTAAATATCTAAAGCCTGCGGTATATCAAGTGTGCGTATATACAGATAGGCAAGCAATTTATAAAATCTTACAGTATCACGATTTAATCTGAGAGCCTTCCTTACTGCTACGGTTGCCAGGCCAAAGTCATAGAGTTTAATATAACATATGGCAATAAAATAATATATATCCATATCTTCAGGATATAATTTTAATATCTTCCTGGAAATCTTTATGAGTTCATATAAGGATTCATTTTTGTCAGGAAAAATATCACCGATTCTGCACATTATCTCTATGGCTAAAGGGACATTTCCTTCTAAAAGATTTTGCTCCCATAACGTTTTATTATATTCAATTATGTTATTTACATACTCTTCTATATGAGCCATAAAATTTTCTTTCTGAACACATGATTGTCAGGTGCTATGAAATACATTATAGTGTATTTCATAACTTATTAGAATTTAAGTCGTAGTGACGCGTAACGCGTGACGGGTTTAATCCCTGCACATCACGCATTACGAGGTCATTATTTATGGATAGTTATGAAACTAACTATAAAACAGATACTATGGAATTATATCATATTTTTCTGCGATTGTGTTTAAAAATGACAGTGATTTTACATATAAATGAATATTACTGGGGTGAGCATAACTAAGTACCGCTACAGGTAAAAGGGTATCCATAAAAAGCTTCTGCCTGGCGGGCTCTGGAGAAGAAAAATTAGTTTTTTATATAGAATTAAAAATTAAATAAGGGCTAATTTATTGTCTGTAAAACAAATTAAATAAGGCAGATTATTTTTCTTCGTAAGAGCCTGTCAGGC
>JAKPQU010000292.1 GCA_029555925.1 Bacillota bacterium | reverse complement strand
TTTATAACAGTTACAGCTTATATCATGCTACTTTACATTATAATTCAATAAAATATACCTGTGCTGCCGTGATATTTTTTTCTCCGGAGAACCAGTCAGTCAAAGCAATATAGATGTTTTATCAAAAAATACATGACTCCTGATTAATATATTCTATTACTATAAATTATTCATTCGAATCAAGGTAGCTCGGTATTATATATTTCTTTAAGTTCTATAAATAACAGGTAAATTGATTTTAATTTTAAATATGTTGTTATTTTTAGTTACGATTTTTCTGCTTCCTTGTTAAATTTTTTCTGATTTTATATATATTGTTATTTTTAGTTACGAATTTTCTGTTTTTTTATCCTCTTTATAATATGTGAGACAGTAAAAAGTTAACAAATTGTTAACAAAAGATGATTTACAGGGAAAAATTGATATGGTATCATTTAAATTAACATATTATCTTCAATAAAAGAAAGGAGAGAAGGAATTGGAAATTCAGAAATTAGGTTCTCAAACATTAACAAAAGTTTCCCTGCCACAGAAAAAAGTAGATTCTACTGAAATTAAAGACCAGGTTACTCTGAGTAAAAATGAACCTTCTGTAGGACAGAAGATTGGAAAATTTGCCAGAGAAGTAGTAGAATTTCCTCTCGGTGCAGCAGGTGCCGTAGCAGGCGGTATCACAAATATTCTGCCGGGTACTTTGCAGGGTGTGGCCAAACATGGTGGACTTGAAACAGGTCATATACTTCAGGGGGTTGCTCTTGGAGCAGCAGGAGGAGTTTTACTCGATGCAGTTCTTCCAGGAGGAACCGTCATAGGAGGACTCATAGGAGGAGGAGTAGGACTCGCTGCCAGCCTTGTAAGAGTAGGCATGTATCACGCTACAGATGCTTCTGATACTATGAAATCAAATGTTAATAAAACTGTTGAAAGATACCTTGATGATAACAGGCATGAAAAAGGTGATGATGTCCATGAAGGTATGAGAGATTTGATAGAGAGTGTCGGAGTGGGCGGAGCTAAAGGTACGGCAGAAGGCATTAAAGTCGGATATTCGGAAGGCAAAGGTGTTACAGCAGGTGTTATGGAAGGACTTAAAGGTGCAAAAGATGTAGTTTTAGGTAATTATCCTGTAAGTACTTCAGAAAAAGAAAAGCTTACCATAGGTAAAGCTATTGGCAAGGTAGTGAAAGCACCTGTTGCTCTTGCAAGCGGTGTTGTAGGAGCAGTATCCACTCTGCCTACAGGTTTAATACATGGCACGAAAGCAGGAATAAAACTTTCACATGGAGAGAAACTGAGTAGCTATGATCTGAAAAATGCTTCCAAGTCAGTAAAATTCTGGACAAGAGTCGGTACTGTTGGTCTTGGGACAGCAGCAGGGGCAATGACAATAGGAGGCCCATGGGGTATAGGAGCAGGACTTGCAGCAGGTCTTGTAGGCTCTGCCATACTTGCCAAAATGCAGAAAACCGGTGAAAGTGATAAAGAAATTGCCAGAGGCGTTCTCAATGCTGTTAATTATGCCAGAAATGATAATGAACAGACCGGTAATAAAGTGTACGATGGTTACAGAGATACAATAGAAAGTGTTTTTGTAGGCCCTCTTGCAGGTCTCAGAGAGGGTTTCAGAGTAGGTTATATCGGAGGAGAAGCAGCACAGGACGGAGTTTTTGAAGTAGTTAAAGAACTGGTTCATAAATCTCCCGAACAGCCGGCAAATAATGCTTCTATCCAGAGTGAACCTACATGGGAAGAAAAAGCAAAGATGGATAGTGCCTATCCTTTTGGAATTAAAAAGGAAGAAAAACCTGAAGCAGATGCAACGAATGTTCCTTCTGCTGACAGTACGCCTGCAGAACAACCTCCTGTATCCACTCCTCAGGCATTAACTGAGGAACCTCCTGTACCACAGGAACCGCCGGTTCATCAAAAGAGTGGCATACGCAAGGGTGTTGAAGCTCTCGGTGGCGGTGTGGTCGGACTCGGAAGCACTATACTTCATACTGCTGCTGGTTCTGTAGAGGGTGCTGTTGAAGGACTTAGAGATAATAAGCTTGAGAATAAAGAGAAAAACTACAGACATGTTCATACGGGACTATTTACCGTCGCAAATATGGCAGCTCTGACCGGTATATCTGCAGGAGCAGCTTATATGCTCGGCGCAGGACCTGTAGGCACTGCCATAGCAGCAGGAGGAGGACTTCTGGCAGGAGCAGCTATGAGAGCTTTTGAAGGCTCTGATAAAACAGAGAAACTGGTAGAAAAGATAGATCTGAATGTTGATAAGGCTGTTAAAGATAATAAAGGTGACAATAAATCTTCTGTTACAGGTCAGAACCTTGCTGAAGGTGCTGTCGTCGGTATGAAATCTGCAGCAAAACATTCATGGGATATAGGATATGAAGGCGGAAAGAATGCCACAGGTTTCGGAATAGATGTAGGACGTGGTATAGTAAGCGGTTTTGTAGAACTGGGAAAAGATGCCATAGGACTTGGCCCCAGGGAAGGAGAGGTGAAGAAGAGTGGAAATTAGATCTCTTAATACATCGATTGATATAAAGAAATCTCCTCTTACGGAAAAGAAATCTCAGAGTGATAATATTACACCGCAGGATACTGTTGCTTTAAGCAGCGGTTCAGGCGAACCTTCTTTCATAAGAAAAGGTATTGAAGGTATAGGCGGAGTAGTAGGAGGACTTAAAGGTGCCACTACAAGTATTCTGCCTGCATCTATCGAAGGAGGTGTTGATGCTGCTGCAGGTGGCCATGATGCCAACGGTGTCTATGGTTTAAGTACAGTAGTTCAGGGAGGCCTTGCAGGAGCCGGTCTTGCTGTGCTTCTCGGTGCAGGAGGCCTTGGTATAGCAGGTCTTTCCGCGGCAGGCCTTGTTCTTGGCGGTGTCAAGGTAGGACTCATGGTAGCTGAAAATGTGATTGAGGATGAAATGGAAAAAAATATAGCAGAACAGGCTAAAAAATCAACTGCCGATTATAAACCTTCTGGCGATAAAATCCAGGACGTAACAAGTAATTTTGTTGTAGGTCTTCCTGCCGGAATGAAGGCAGGTGTCCAGAGCGGATGGAAGATAGGACAGGAAGAAGGTAAAGGCACTGTTTCGGGTCTTCTTGAAGGTGCGAAAGGTATTGGCAGTGTTATTGCCGGTAAATACGAACCTCCGAAGACAGAAGAAAAGAAAGAAGAAGTAAAGAAAGAAGAATTGAGTACAAGACAGAAAATAGATAATGCCATTAAGAAAACGGCAGAAGTGGTGGTAGGGGTTCCTTCAGGACTCGTAGCTTCCGCTTTATTCCTGCCTGTAGGACCAGTTCAGGGTTTCTTCAATGGTGTTGATTTAAATCATGAAGTTTCCAATAACGCCATGGATAAAGATGGAGCTGTAAACCATCTGACCAGACACAGTTATAGAAATGCATCAATTACCAATTCTATAGTATTTCTCGAAACAGCCGGACTTGGCGCAGGTGTCGGTTATCTTGCTACAGGAGGTACTACAGGTGCTCTCATCGGTGCGGCAGGCGGAGTTGTTCTGGGAGGTCTTGCCTATCTTGCAGGAAAACACAGAACCGAAAAATTCCATGAAGGTGTAGCCAGAGCAGTAGTTCATGCCCATTCGGATAATGCAAAAACTGACAGTAAAGCCTATGATTTGAGAAGGGATGCAACGGAAGGAGTCCTTACCGGTCTTGCCGCAGCTCCGAGGGAAGGCTTCAAAGAAGGATATGATGTTAGTAAAGAAGTGGTTGATGGAGCCTATGAAGTATCTAAAGATGTAGTTGAAGCTGTTGCAAAGGGTGCAGTCAAGGTGGCCAAAAAGGTCGTTCATGCCGTAGGTGAAGTCGGACATTTCGCAGGTGGTATGGCAAAAGGAACCTATGAAGGTGTCATAAAGGATAAAGTGGAGTAAGTGGAGGTGAAAGCAGATGAATATTAATACTAATTTAGTAAACAGACAGCAGACTATAACAGGGAAAAAGACCGAAGGAACAAAACAGGAAGATACCCTTTTACAGAATACTCAGGATCAGGCTGTCATTTCTTCCGGTGAACAACCGGCAGAAGTTCTTCCTCATAAGGAAAAATGTCTTATCAGAAGGGGTATAGAAAAAGGTGTCGGTTTTGTAGGTGGTCTCGTAGGAGCCACTCTTATGGCACCTGCAGGAGCACTTGAAGGTATGGTAGAAGGAAATGAATCTTATAAGGTTGCCGATGGTGCCAGCGTATCAACAGGGCCTCTCACTTTCACTACCATAGGAGGTTCTATGGTTGCCGGTGCTTTAATTGGCGGTGCCACTATGGGATGGAATATTATGGGCGGTGCAGTAGGAGCAGGAGCAGGACTTGCTTTCGGTGCCCTTGCAAGGCTACTTATGGGTATGGCAGATGTTCCGAAAGACTTTACTAAAGCAGTGGATCTGGCAGTAGATAAATCTGTAGCAGATAATCCCAAGGGAGGAACCGGAGCAAAGAAAATAGCAAATGCTGTAAGAAATGCCTCTGAAGGCACAACTATGGGGTTTGTGGCAGGAACAAAGGCAGGATTTAATATAGGTGAGAGAACTGCTGCCGGAGTTACAAGCGGTGTTCTTTCCGTAGGTACAGGTATTGCTACAGGTATTGGCAGAATTATTGCCGAACCGTTTAAAGGAAGTAAAGAATAGTTTTAGATAAAAAAATAAAAAGGGCCAAAAGGCCCTTTTTATTTTTTTATTATTTTTTTGCAATATGATTTTTTATACAGGCCAGATAAAATAATCGAGAATGGCTGAGAGTTGCCAGATGATTGACTTATAACATACCTGATAATTTATCTACCTTATTCCAGTAAAAAGATAATCTATCACTTTGATTATAATTCAAGATATCGTGGAATTCTTTATCCGATACACCGGCCATTACAGAGGAAAAACAGACTGCCACTCTTGCAAGATCGATTTGAAGCTCTTGCCAGCTATATGTTCCTGATAGAAGATGTTCTGCGAAAGGTTTTCTTCCTTTAACTATTTCATAAAGATAGGGAGATAGATTTTCAGAAGGCGGTTCTTCCTTGAAATCCAGAACAGATCTGCACAGATTGATTGTATCTTCATAGACCTCTTTTATTGTAAGATTTTTCTTTTGAAGAGCATTTTCCTGTTCCATGCAGAAATTTATACTTTCCCTTATCTTCTCAACAGAAGGGCTGTTTTCAGCCAGCAGTGATACATCAAAACTATGCTTTAATCTCTGGGCTTCTTTGTTTTTATTAAGAGGTATTCCCAGTGTAGAAGGGCCAAGGGTAAGGAGTTTGTCACCTATAAGACTTGATATGGACGGAAGCCATACCTTTGTTTCTGACTGGTAGAAATTTCCGCAGCAAACAGGTTTCTGGATTTTTTCATAACGGGTCATTTTTAACTGTACATCAAGCATTATATTCGTTTCAGCAGGGTCTGTAAAATAAGAGTTATAGAACATATAATAACTTGTCATGGGAAGCCATGGTTTTGTCTTATGAACCCTTCTTTCCCATCTGGTAAACAGATCGGAGTCTTTAACGAGTTTATCTAAAATTTCTTCTACATGTTCTTTCGTTTCTCCCGAAGCAATATCTACATCTATAGAAAATCTCTGCGGATGCTCCAGCAGCACAAGGAGCGAATTCCCACCTTTAAACAGAAAATCGAGTCCTTCGTAAACAAGTAAAGATACAAGCTCAAGACTGTGAACTACCTGTTCTGCAAGAACTGCCGATGTATTTTTACGATTTTTTTCTATATGTTCTCCGGTAAAATATTCAGGGTTTCCTATAATCATTTTTTTTCTCCCTTTATTCCGTAACGCCGGACAGTCTGCAGAGGAGTGTTAAATAATCTTTTAACTGTCTGGTTATAAGGAAATTTTCTCTTACATATTCTTTACCTCTTATCCCCATTTTTCTGGCAAGTTCCGGCTGGTTTAATAACAATAAAATTTTCTCTGCAAATTCTTCCGTATTATTTACCAGAAAACCGTTTATCTCATCTACTACCTGTATGGAAAGTCCATTTACATTGCTTGCTATAACAGGTTTTTCCTTCCACAGACCTTCAGTTACTACAATACCAAAATTTTCTTTTGTGGATTTCTTTATAATTATACTTGCAGCTCTCTGGAAGGCATTGCTTTCAATACTTCCAACTCCGTTCATATTTGAAAGGAAATGTATATTGTAATCTTCACCTGCATGACGTACTGTTTTTTCGTAATATTTCCATGAATCCGGATTGTTACTGCTTATAAATGTAATCAGTACAAGCTGTACATCAGGTATTTGTTCTTTCACAATGCGATAGGCATCTATTATTCCTACAGGATCTCTTGAAGGGTGGAAGCTTGCAAGCTGCAGAATAACAGGCTTATCGGGATTTACTCCGTGTTTTTGCACTATTTTTTTATATTCTTCCTGAGAAAGTATACTGTTTTTTAAGTTTAAAGGATCTATTGTAGGAGGACTTATAGCGAAATTTTTGAATTTTATATCACGGTTCATAAATTGCTTCATCGTAAATATGGAACCGTCAAATTTCTTTATGAGAGGAGATAGAAATGTCCAAGTATCGGGATCGGGAGAACTTATATCCAGGTCACAGCGCCATATCCATCTGGCAGAGAATTTTTCTTTGAAATTTACCATGCCAACAGGATCAGAGGTATGAATTATTATATAATCATATTTGTCCTCAATATTTGCTACATGTTCCTGACAGAATTCCATATATTTATGCTGCATGTCAGGCGTAATTTCAACCCTGTTGGATTTCAATCCGTTACATATATCATCTGTTATTTTCACAATTTTCTCATTTCCCTGTATGGCAAACCAGTCTACTTCAAGTCCTATATCTCTCATAAGAGGGACAATAGTAAAAAGTATTTCAGCGACTCCTCCACCGAAGGCAGAAGGATTTATATGAAGAATCCTTGAACCTGAAAGTTTCCGGGCAAGATCTTTTATTTCCTGAATTTTTCTTTCTCCTGCAGTTGAAATATAATTATCTAGAGATTTTTTCCCTACCTCTATTGGGGAAAGCATTTTCTATCTTCACTCCTTTTTCTGTTCCTGTAAACACCATAACTTAACACTTGGCAGTTTTAATATTCGGAATATTCGACTCAATTTTATTTTATCCTTCCTGAAATAGTGAAAATCAGTTGTGAGTGATCCGGGAAGCCGGGTATTCAGAAATGAAAATTGAATAAATTTCTCAAATATATTATAGTTAGTTTCATAACTATCCATAAATAATGACCTCGTAATGCGTAAAGCGTAATGCGTGGTGCACAGAGACTAAACCCGTCACGCGTCACGCGTTACGCATCACGCCAGGAAAGAGACTGTTAATAACGTTCCATTCCTTACTGAATAATTTCTGCCGGAATGTTACAATTTTTTACACGTTAAAAAATTTTCGTAATATTTTTAATTTACAATCATTTAATGGTATCCGTAAAAAGCTTCTGTCTGGCGGGCTCTGGAGAAGAAAAATTAGTTTTTTATATAGAATTAAAAATTAAATAAGGGCTAATTTATTGTCTGTAAAACAAATTAAATAAGGCAAATTATTTTTCTTCGTAAGAGCCTGTCAGGC
>JAKPQU010000290.1 GCA_029555925.1 Bacillota bacterium | reverse complement strand
AAATTTGAAAGTTATAAATTTCTTAACTCTTGACCGATGAACAGCTTATGAAGATTCCCGATAAAGATCTGGCCAACTATGGATTCTGGGAAAGTACTATAAAAGAATTTAAATCTTCTCCGCAGGCAGCCAGAAAGGTTCTGGAGAGAAATATTTATTATCAGTCCAGAATGCCCCTTCTGGAAAAAAGTGCCTATGTGGGTCTTTCCGGGACTTCTATGGCTACGCCTCTTGTCTCAGGTCTTGTTGCTGCCATGTATGAAGCAAATCCTTTTCTTACTCCCGGTGAAGTGAAGAATATTTTAATGTCTACAGCCGATAAGATGCCAACTTTAAATGATAACCAGCAGGGTGCCGGATATTTTGACCCGAAAGAAGCAGTCCTCAGAGCAGAGGAATTAAAGAATCTAAAACAACAGAATTAGTATGTTCATCTGACTGCATGTCAAGATCTGTGAACAGATGTAGAATTCTGCGGTCTTTAAGCTAAATTATGAAAAAAGATAAAATCAAAAAAATATTTCTGTCTCAGGTTATTGCACTGATTCTTTTTCTGTTATGCCTTTTTTTATTCCCTCACAGATGGTGCGAAAAAGATGGTATGGAATGGTACAATAATAATCCTGACTTTCAGAAAAAACTTGCCTCAAGTGTTGAACAATGGGTTAACCGGGAATTAAAATCTTCCGACTATTCTACAGGTGATAAGCTTTTCAGCGGTGAGTGGCTTTTCGGGACTTATATGATGGCAGCCATGGGTTTTGGTCAGATGGCTCTTTCCTATCCTGAAATGAAAGACCACTATATTTCTCTTATGAATAAATGTATTGAAAAAATTCTTTCCCCTGCCGTGAAAGAATATGACCGTATGTCCTGGGGAGAAGATCCTGTAGATTCACTTGACGGCCCGAATGATCATATTGCCTATCTCGGATATTTTAATCTCGTTTTAAGCTTCAATCATTTTATTGATCGGAACAGTAAATATAAAGAATTGAATAAAAAGATAACGGAGAAACTTGTAAGAAACCTGGAAAAAAGCGACAATCTACTTTTATATACCTATCCCAATCAGATTTATCTTCCTGATAACTGTACCGTTACAGGTTCCATAGCACTTTATGACAGAGCAACAGGAGAAGACCACAGTAAACTTTTAAAGAGATGGATAAAAAAATGCAGACATGATTATATTGACCCCGATACAGGACTTCTTTATCAGACTTATATGCTTCCGGGACGCGGATCAGGTACGGCCATAGGTATATATTTTCTATCTTTTGCAGATAAGGAACTTTCAGCAGATCTGTACAAAGCTTTAAAAAAACATCTTGCAGGAGGTCTTCTGGGTTTCGGAGCAATAAGAGAATATCCAGTAAATGTTCCCGGAGATGGTGATATAGACTCGGGGCCTGTAATTTTAGGCTACGGAATTTCTGCTACAGGTTTTTCCATGGCAGGATGCAGAATTCACAGAGACAGTGAATTGTTCTGTGAACTTTACGGTACATCGTGTCTGTTCGGGTGTCCTGTCATAAGAGGGGACAGGCTTGATTTTGTTATGGGAGGGCCTCTGGGAAATGCAATTATGTTTGCCATGATCACAGCGATGCCGGAGGTCAGTGAAGAGTGAAGGGTGAAGAGTGAGTTGTGAGTCGTGAGTCGTGAGTCGTGAAAAGTGAAGAGTGAAAAGTAGTGAAGGGTGAAGAGTAGGGGCGACCCCCTGTGGTCGCCCGGTACCGGTAAAACACGCATTACACATTACGCGTCACGTATCACGATTACAATGAAAGGGCGAGTCATAAGAATGAGTAAAGAATTAAAAAAATACCTGTTTACTCTTGCTATAGCGGTATTTATATATATATTACATCTGGTACTGTTATACTGGCTTGCAGAAAAAAATATAGTATCAGTAATACTGTCTGCAGGAGAGCATACACCGAAATTTGCCATCTTTCTTGCCATGACCTTTATTATTATAAGGGTAATTGCAATTGTTTTCCTTCCTTCCATACTCGTCCATGATAGCTGGATAATGTTTATGAATTTATATAAGAAACGTGAAGAGTGAAGGGTGAAGAGTGAGGAGAGAGAAATAGCTTCTCATCCTTCGTTACAGTCATGGCGGTTTATATGAGAATAGTAACGAGTGACGGGAGGAACAGATGAACCGGTCATGGTTGTTTATGAGATTATTCAGATTGGCAGGTTAATTCTTTCACAGTCAGTCTATTTATTTAAAAACTTCAGTGATTCTTCTCTGAATTGTTTGCTGAATTTATCAGATGGGTTAAGAGAAAGAGCTTTATCGAAACATTTTATTGCTTCTTTATATTTTCCCAGGGCTTTAAGAGCCTGACCCTTATCGCACCATCCGTAGGAAAAAGCCGGATCTATTTCTATTACTTTATCAAAACATTCAATGGCTTCTTTATATTTTTTCAGATGATACAGTGTAAGACCTTTACAATCCCAGGCATCTCTGTGTTTTGAATCTATTTCCAATACTTTATTCCAGCATGTAAGTGCTTCTTCAAATTTCATCTCTTTTACAAGATTTTTTCCTTTTTCCATCCAGTAATCTAAATTTTCAGAACATGCCGGTACTGCTGTAAATATAAGTAAGAGGATTATTGAAAAAGTTTTTATAATCATAAGTTATTTATTCTTTTTTTCTTTTTCTATGAGCATCAAAACAGTTTCTCTGTTATATTTAACATAATCATTTGACGGTTCTATTTTCAGCGCCTCATCAAAACATTCCAGACTTTCTTTGTACTTACACTGACACATAAGAGCATTTCCTTTATTGAAGAGTATTTTGGGATTGTTTTTATCCAGCTGGAGTGCTTTATCAAAACATACTATTGCTTCATCATATTTTTTCTCCTGCACCAGGTCCCAGGCCTGCATGTGCCATTTATTTGCTTCTTTTATCCTCTCTTCTTTGCTGTCACAGGATATGTTAATGAGTAATATTACAATTGTTATAAATAATAAAATTTTTTTATACATATATGCTCCTTAATTTTTTACTGACAGAATGCAGAATTCTCCACGTAATTTCAACCAGATCAGAAAAATCCCTTTTTTATTTTGACATTATAGTTACAACGAAGAATGAGAAACTATTCCTCTCTTCACCCTTCACTCTTCACGATTCTCATATAAATAGAACAGAGATGCCGGTTTCAAAGCACCTCTGTTCTATGATGATTACTATAAGGAATATGTATCTCACTCCTTTACAAATAATTTCAGATCTGACATAATCCGCTGCTTCCCGGAAATTTTCCGTACAGGTAACCCGGTTTTTTCAGGGATGGCAGATAGCTGCAGGGTTCTCTCTCTATAAAGGTCATATCGGTGCATTTAAGTTGCTTTTTTGTATATTCATATTCTTTGATGAGTTTTTGCAGTCTCTCTTCTGTTTCTTTCTGTGCTTCCGAAAGTTCTTTTACGAGGCTTTGGAGATCATTAAGAGCTATTTTAATCTCTGTAATGTCAGGTTCGCTATTTGCTGATTTTATATAATCTCTTTCTATTTCTTCTATAAACGTGTATAAAATTTCTTTTAACTCAGGCTGAAGCATATCAATTTTTCTGACAAGTTCCATGGAAGGCATCATTAACACCCCCTCTCTCTTTATATATTTTGATTATAACTTTTTTAACAGTGGTAGTAAAGTATTTCCCTGATATTCTTTCGTCTTTCTCTTTATAGTTAATTTCATAACTATTCATAACTAATGACTTCGTAATGTGTAAAGCGTAATGCGTGATGCGCAGGGATAATAACCACTTTTTGACAAAGGTATTTTTGTTAATCTTTTTTAAATCAATCCATCCGTATAGGTAGCAACAATTCTTCGTATTTCTTCCGGCGGTATGACACTGCCTTTCCTGGGACTGGCTACAATTGTATAATTATGACCTCTTCCGTCATACCATGGATCAGGATTGTGATAACCGGGCCTGACAGGTTTAAGGTTTCCTCTGTCATCTTTCAGTCTTATATCACCACAGGCTCTTCTGAGAAGAGTTTCTTTTAATTCCAGAATAGTTCCGAGATAAACCAGCGAATATTTCTTTTTTGCATCGACCGATATAATAGTTTCATTTTTTTTCGTGTAATGAACAAGTGTGAGCATAAACCCTTTTTTTTGAGGACTCCGTATCCTATCATTTCCGGTAGAATATCTGAATAATGCAGATGACGGGTTATTTATGAAAATAGCATCTATTTTTTCCCATTCTGTCATATTCTGGCATGGAAGAATGATGGAAAGAATTTCTGTTTTATGTGATTTATCATGATCTTCCACATCTTTAATGTAAAGTTCTATGTCTTTTTTTATATCAGGAATAATTGATGAGAGCAATGTACTGTTCCAGTCAAGCGATTCTGCCGATTCAGGGTCTATGCCTTTTACCATATTTGTTACCAGGTTTTCTATCAAAGGCAACATTGTTTTTATAATAGTTCTGTTCCGTTCATCTTCACTGGCAATCTGAGCTGTTATTTTCCTGTTTATAAAAATCGCAGCCGTAGACGGAGTCTTTATCTGCTCAGGTGAAAAGATTTTCATGCCCTGATCTATGAGTGATGCGTAGTCTGCAAGTTCCTTTGCTCCTTCCGGCAGGTGGCCATGTTCTATAAGGTATGTGGCCAGATACGCAGAAGCAATGGCATCAAAATCAGGGCAGTAATGCATTATAATTTCAATTTCTTTTGCTTTCTTATGGATACTCGATAAAAGAAGGTCAGGATTATTGTAGATAATCTCGGCGGCACTCTGGTAGGTACTGCTCTGATGATGGTCAAATACCCCTTTCTGCAGTTTATTACCTACATCAAGGTAGATTCTGTTGGGTATAACAGGATGTTCTTCCGTACCTGCAATGGAACCCATTTTTATAAAGTTGAAAAGAAAGTGACGTTTTTTTATCATAGTTATACCCCATCCCTTCACCCTTGACCCTTCACAATGTTTATACAAACCTTATTTTTTTATCGTCACTCAGGATTTTTTCCAGATTTTCTTTCAAATGACTTAAATAGAGGTCCAGATCATTTTTATTTTCAATTACGTGATTCCATGATACTATCTTTCTCATATCTACATATTCTATATCCTTTTTCCACGTATCTCCATGAATTTTTTTAATTTCTTCGTCTATCTGCTGAAAAGACAGGGATTTTTGCCTGTCAAGCTGTACCGTGAGAGCTACAATCCTTGTACAATCATTTATTTTATTAACTTCTTTTTCCATATTTCTGTAATAAGAAAGGATATTTCCTGTGAAAACCGGTGTGAGAATATCTTTATATCTGTTTAATTCTTCATTTATAATCACAGATATGGCATCGATTTTTTCCAGAAGATGACATCTCATTTCTCTTAAAATTACATCATGGGCTTTTTTGATTTTATCTGACAGTACAGGTAACTCTTTTATCCTCATATAAGGTTCTTCCATATGCAGTATTTTATTCATTTCATCTATCTTTTCTTTTATCTCTTCAGGAAGATAATCTCTGTCTGTCAGGAAATCGTTATAACCCTGCCGGGCAATATTAAAAACCTTAACCTGTGATTTAAAGAAATTTCTTACAGCATTGATATTATCGGAAAGTTTTTCCAGATCTTCTTTATATACAACTACATTATCCAGAAATGTTTCGTCTTCTGAACCTGCAATTTTGCTCAGCAGTTCTATTCCTCTTTCTATAACCTGTTTCCCGGGATATAAATTCCCGTCTTTAGAAGAATAGTAAGGTATATAATTTTTTAATTCGTCCAGGTAAATATGAAAAATTTCCTTTGTTTTATTATATAAACCTGTCTCATCATCCGGTAAAGGGCCTGCACCGAAAAATTTTATCATTAAATGTTTTACTATATCACCGGTTGAAGGCTCAATCTCCAGAGAAGTCTTATATGAAAACACGTCTTCCTCTGCAAGCAGTTCATATTCTTTTCCCTCTTTCTTTACAAGGGATTCTTTTTTCAGTCTTTCGAGAGATTTTTCTACGGCGTTTCGTAAGGCTCTTTTATCTTCATCTATATGCACTATGCTTAACGTGGACAGACTTTCAGCAGTAGGTCTTACTTCTTTTATATATTTAACCATAAACATGATTTTAAGTAATTCACAGTCTTCACCGGTTAAATTTCTGTTATTACAGGCCTGAGTGATAATTTTATTTACGCCTGGAGGCAGGGCATAAGCCAGGGATTCGTAAAAATAAGAAAATGGGACAATAAAGCCTGTATCTTTTTCATCTATCATTTCTGTTGTTTCCTGGAAAACCTTTAACATAGAGATTTTCCCTTCAAAATCGCCTGTTTTAAGTATCTTTTCCAGGAGTTTCGATATGAGATTGAACTGAACCGGCAGAAAAGGATATACTCCTATGAATTCGTCTTCGGAAGTGAACATGCCGGAAGATGATAGATAATCTTTCTTTTTTTTATAATAGAGAGATAAATAATCCTTTGCAAGCAGTGATTTTTCCAGAATACGTTTTTTTATAATTGCCCCTGTGTTATCTATAGGGATTCTTAACTGGCATGAGAAATTTTTTTTAATTATTGATAAAGCCATGTCTTTTGCCATGCTGTCGAGCGGTTCTCTTGACGTCACTGTAATCCAGGCTTTTCCCCTGAGCATTTTCCCGAGATGTTCTATAGTTGTCTGAAGTTCAGAGAGGAATGTTTTTTTATTACCTCTGTATTTATCTATATTGTCTAAAAGGAATATAATTCTGTGTTCTCCTATGGAATTACAGTAATCCGTAATGGTTTTGGCGAATTTTTCCGCGCTGTAATCATCTGTTTTACCGAACAATCGTACTGCTTCTTTTTTTGATAACCCTGATGACTGTTTCAGAGCCATAATTACATTATCCCTGTCCGAATAAGAATTTTTTCTGTTCTCTGTCCAGTTATGGCCTGTAATTTCTTTATATGTTTCCCTGAAGGAGGAATAATGTCCTCTCATATCAAGTTCTCTTTCAAATTCTGCAATATAAGGCATATCTCCGCAGTAGCCAAGAGCATCATAAAATATTTTCATGAAGACCTTTACGAGGCTTTCCTTTCTGAATTCGTTCAGAGATTGAGAATTTATATTAAATAATATTACATCTGCAGTACCGCGGGAATTTATTATTTTTATATCCGAGAGAAGCATAGGGTCTTTGAATTTATCATAGAAGAATGTAAGAGGGCTTTTATTATTTATTTTTTTACCAGCCAGAAAAGAGGAGATGACCTTTAAAAAGTGAGATTTCCCTGAGCCTGATAGGCCAGAGATCCATACACCTGTTTTATCTGTCTTATAATAAAGTGATTTTATATAGTTAGAAAAGAAATCATGGAAATTCTTTTCCATATCCTCTGTTACCACATATTCATCAAGTTCTTCACTGACAGTTTTGCTGTCACTGTCTTCTACGTTTATGACACAGTTAATATTTCTATAGATATTTTTTTGAAAAAGTTCTTTGATTTTCACAGGTCAAATCTCCTTTTTATTAAATATCAGTCATTTATTATTCTATATAAAAAAAAATATTCCTATAAAGAAAATTACAGGATCAATTGAAGGGTGAAGAGTGAAGGGAATATAAATTCTCATTCTTCTGGATGCCGCCATGAGAAGAGACTGTCCTGAGCTTGACAGGCAGATGGCTTTATAGGTTCGAGATTTTTTATCACTCATAGTTATTTATAAAAGAAAATTTGATGAAAAATATAGTAAGCAGGAATTTTTCTTTCCAATGTAGAATATCTTTTTGAATAAATAAAATAGAACAGGTGAAGATGTTTTTTTAAGAACCTTTTGACCTGTTTTATTTTTTTAATACGGTAAGGAGAATATACATGAATAGAGAAATTGATACATACCTTTATGCCGATAATCAGTCAGAAGAAGAACCCTTTGTTCTCTATAACGAAAAAACTATTAAACTCTTCAATTTCTTATATTATATAACAAATATCGAAGAGGAAAACTGCAAATAGAATTTTTTTATTGTTGATAAGGGCATGGAGAGTTGTTTCTATCGGGTTTCTGGAGTCATATATTGTTTTACTTTTTTATATGACATCATTATCCGGGATAATGGTTAAAATGGCCGGTGGGACAGAACTGGTTAATCTTCCTCAGGAAAATTATCTTCTCGGCATTCCGAAGGTTACAGTGATTGATGTTTTGATGCCATCACTGGAATATTTTCCCTGTTATTTAGAGAAAATAAATTTTACACCTTTTTTCCTTCTTAATATGGTAATAACTGTCACATTTATAGGAGTTATTTTGACTCTGTTTTTAAGTAAAGACAGGATTGTATGAAATGATTTTATACCAACAGACATGACCGGAGCGGTCACAACCAAATATGAAAATCAACATCCAGTGCCGTCTGTCTAAAGATCATTTTTGATCTGATTGATTATATGATAATTTCGCACCCTGCCTGTGCAAAGAAAAATCTGTTTCCCTGTGCTGCTTTCAGAATGGCTTCTTTTTCCGGCCCTGTACAGTGACAGGTACCGATTTTTTGTACTTTATATTTGTTTAATGCTTCAATAGTTTTTTCAACTCTTATGGTGTCAGCATCTGCCAGATGAGTTCCCCCTGTTACCGCATATATCCTATCAATATGAAGCTTTTCCGATATATGTTCCATTATATTAATCAGGCCGGCATGGGCGCATCCCAGAAGCAGAACAATTCCTTCTTTTGTATTGATTACCAGGGAATAATCATCCAGTAACGGGTCTGTTTCTAATTCTCCGGTGGTTTCTGATATGGCAAGTAAATTTTTTTCCGGCATTTCAAACGAATTTTTTCTTTTTACTTCACCTGTAATATATAAGCCTTCGGCTATCTGTGTAAATTCTGTAATCATCCTGAAGTGGGCTCCCAGAGACTCAAGATATTCCCGTTTGAAAGGGATGCCGGCAAATGATTTTTTTTGACCTTTTGAGCTATATCTTGTGGAAAATACAGAAGGATGGGCATAAACCGGCAAAGGTCTGTTTATATATTTTAATAATTTTTCCATGCCGCCGCAGTGATCATGGTGACCATGACTGAGAATTAAAGCTTTTATAGTATGTAAATCCTTATTCAGTATGATTGCATTTTCAATGATACCGATACCTTTTCCCGTGTCAAATAAAAAATTTCCGTAATCTGTTTCTATGAATGCTGAAAAACCATGTTCTCCTATACATGAACAGAATGTTTTAACACTGTTATTACAGAGGATTGTAATTTTTATGTTCATCAGACCTTTTCATATATTAATGAGTAATCAGGTAGTTTCAAAAAATTATTGAATAAACGCCATACTTTCTCAATATATAATTTTGCGATTCTAAACTCATTAAAATTCCTCCTTATTTTATTAAAACATATTTCTCTTCGAAGAATGGAAAGTCCTTCTTCTGAAGTAAGCATAAATAATACATATATGCTCCCGTAAGGCGTAACGGGAGGAAAACCTTTGTTAAATGCTTATGCTCAGAAATCTATAAACCTGTTATTTGTCAACAGAAATATATAACCTCCCCTATTCTGTTTTCTTTTGTTTTATTTTGTTACGATTTTGGTTGATTTTACAAAAATAAAACCAGAATTTACTCCAATGTACAAAACAACAAAAGGATTTAAAAAATAATTGCAGAATTAAAATATTATGGATGAAACAGATAAAAAAATACTGAATTTAATACAGAATGATTTTCCGGTAAGTAAAACTCCTTATAAAGAACTGGCTCATATTATTAATATTACTGAGGAAGAATTAATAAACAGAATAAAAGAGCTTAAAGAGAAACATTTTATAAGGGAAATAGGGCCGATTTTCTCAAGTAAGGATCTGGGTTATAACAGTACTCTTGTAGCAATGAAAGTGCCGCCAGAAAAATTAAAAGAAACAGTTGAAACAATAAATTCCTATTACCAGGTTACTCATAACTACGGAAGACATCATGAATATAATCTCTGGTTTACTCTGATATGTCAATCAGATGAAGAAATAAACAGTATTATAGAAGAAATCAAAAGCAAAACAGGTATAAATCATATATATAATTTGCCTGCAAAAAAAATGTTTAAAATAAAGGTAAATTTTGATTTTTGACCGGGATTTTCCGGATTTATGAGATTACCGGGATGATAAATAACATTACGTTACTTAGTACCGTAACAGGTAAAAGGGTATCCATAAAAAGCTTCTGCCTGGCAGGCTCAGGAGAAGAAAAATTAGTTTTTTATATAGAATTAAAAATTAAAAAGGTTGAGAGTTGAAAAACTTTTAAGAGGCAATTTATCTAAATAATTTAAATTTAAGCAGGAAAAATAATTATGGAACAACTGACAGAAAAAGACAGAGATATTATAAGGGAAATTCAACATGGAATTCCTTTATGTTCGAGACCTTTTCTGGAAATAGCCGTGAAGACCGGGATTTCAGAAGATGAATTGATAGATAGGCTCAGAACATTTAAGGAAAAGGGTATAATAAGAAGATTCGGCGCCAGAATAAAACATAATAAAGCAGGATATAAAGAAAATATTATGGTTTTATGGCATGTATCAGAAGAAAAACTTGAAGAAACAGGCTCTGTAATGGCAGGTTACAGTGAAATATCACACTGTTATGTACGGCCATCGCTACCCGATCTTCCTTATAATTTATACACTATGATTCATGGCAGGGAAGAAGGAGATACCGATAAAATTATTAAAAAAATTTCCGAAATTACAGATATAAGAGATTATAAATTACTTGTTACAGAAAAAGAATATAAAAAAACCTCACCTCTCTATTTTATCTGACTGTAATTTATTACTGATTGCCATGACCATTGGTCACAAACAACCATGAGACGGTGCTTTCGCATTATGTATCACGATTCTCATATAAAAATCTTGCAAAAATCTATTTCATTTAGTATTATATAACAATTATAAAGGCAAACCGGATAAAAAATATTTAATGATTAATAGAAGATGCTGCTCTCCTGTTAATCCTTAGTACCGTAACAGGTAAAAGGGTATCCATAAAAAGCTTCTGTCTGGCGGGCTCTGGAGAAGAAAAATTAGTTTTTTATATAGAATTAAAAATTAAATAAGGGCTAATTTATTGTCTGTAAAACAAATTAAATAAGGCAAATTATTTTTCTTCGTAAGAGCCTGTCAGGC
>JAKPQU010000279.1 GCA_029555925.1 Bacillota bacterium | reverse complement strand
GGGAGTATTCTGCGGTCTTTCCGATAAATTTATTCCTTTAAATAGATAATTCCAGATTTCTACTTTTTATTTTCTTTCTTCCATTTAATGGCCTCATGAATTAACTTTTCAAAGAGAGTGTAATATCTCGGATCTTCTATGACAAGTTTTTCAGGATGGAACTGTACTGACATAATGTATTCATCCCCTGTTCCTTCCATGGCCTCTACAACACCGTCATCAGACAGGGATGTTATTTTAAAACCGGGGGCAGTATTTTTAACAGACTGATGATGGGAAGAATTTGCTCTTATTCTTTCTTCTCCCAGCAACTCATAGAGGAGACTGTTTTTCTCTATATTTATATAATGAAAACATGGTTTAATCCTGCCATCATCAAGGATTTGATGGACAAGAAGATCTTTCCTTTCATATTGAGAAGGAAGATCCTGATAGAGATTACCTCCGAAATAAACATTGATGAATTGATGTCCCCGGCATATTGCAAAAACCGGCATTTTTCTTTCCGTACAGTATTTAATAATATCAAATTCAAAAGCATCAAACTCTGCATCAGGTTCTCTGGAACCTTTATTTTCTTCATTAAAAAACTTCGGATCCATATCGCCTCCACCGGGGATTAAAAGGCCATCAATCTGTTTTAACTGGGTACTTAAAAATTCCTTATCATAAGCTTCGGAAAGAACTACTATCGTACCTCCTGACATTTCTATGGCTTTTCTATAGTTAGTTAATTTATCTTCACCTTCCTGTAATTTCACACCCTGTTCCCTGGAATAAATAAGGCCTATTTTCACTTCTCCTGCATAAGCTGGCAAAGATTTATAGAAAACGAGGAAACAAAAAATAAACAAAATTATCAATTTATACATTCAACACAACTCCTTTTTTTATCATAAATTTATATGAGAATAATGAAGTTTGCAACTTCACTGGATACTGATTCTCATATTTGGTTGTGACCGATCCGGTCATATCTGTTATTTAGATAAACCGCCTCTACTTAATTTTCATCTAAAGCTTTATTAATGAAAATTCCTATACCTTTAAATGCTCATAGCCAGATATCCTATATGGCCCACAGCCCTCCAGTTTCTTCCATCCAGTCGGCAATTTTATCTGCCGCACCTGACACATTATTATCTGAAATATCAAGCTTCAGCAGAGGCAAAATAGACTTTTCTACAAGTTTTTCCATAAGAATCTGATCATCTATAAAAGGTTGAAGATTATCATATTGAGACGGATTACCGGATACTTTCAATCTCTCTTTTCTGGCTTCTTCAAAAGACTCTTCACTTCTTTTACAGAATACAAGATGAAAACCTGTATTCAGAAGCCTTTCCTCAAGCCACAGGAAATCATAGTCTTTATTACGATTCTGCAGTTGATACATTCTGGTAGAAAGATGAAAACGATCAATAATCCAGGAATAATAAGGAAGAAGTTCAAAAAGCTTCATCCATGTTCTGTAAGTTTCCATAGCCCTTTCTTCTTCATGAGGTTCAAAATTTATCAGGCCTCTTCCCCATGGGAAATTGGTAAAAGCACACCATTCTGCTGAAATCAGAGGTGAATGATATCGATATTTACGGGGCCCTACAATACGGGGATGTTCATTCAATGCAAAAGCTATCTCTGTCTTGAAGGTCAATCTTGTTCCTTCAAGGATGATTTTAGGACATAATTTTGAAGACATAAAATGTTCCTTTCAGATTTTATTTTATAAATTTCACACATTACCTTCTTTTTTCCTGCAAATTGTCCGATAAATATTCTCCTATTGATAAAAATAATTTCTCATTTTTTATAGACGACTGGGGAAATCCTCTAGAACCTTTATAAATAAAGAAAAATTAGCCCGAGGCGTACAAAAGTAATAAAACATGATGATGAAATAAGATTTACAAATCTCATTATGAGATTTAATAATAAATAATGGTAATATAAAAACTTAAAGATACTGTAGGAATTTAAATTCAACCGGCGAATATTTTTAACGTTCAAATTTCAAATGAACTATTTCGTATCCATTCAGGAGGTACATAAATGAATTTCTTTCTTAAAATCAACGGTTTAATAATATTACTAGCTTTTATATCAGTCTCAGCCATAGCTATGGCTGAGACAAAAGATAATTTACGGAGTGGAACTGTTACGTTACAGATATGGAAAGGCTATCGTTTCCCTGATGAAGCCATGCTGGAATCTGACGATCATACGGCAGATATAAGTTTCCTGGAAAATCCGGACATAAAAAAAGTTCCCATGCTGGAAGCCAGAAGGATTAAAGCATTCGGGAAAAACAGACCTGATACAACAAAAATTACCTCAGGCGATATAGATTTATGGGATACCTATGTTAATGCTCCGATACCCGGGTATTATTATATACTTCAGGGGAAAGAAAAAGGGAAGTACTACATCCTATTTCTTAAGGAATTCCTGAATAAAAAAGAACCGCTTCCATACTGGAAAATTACCTTTCAATGGGAAGAAATAACAATTAAATAAATAAAAAACAGTGAATAGTAAATGCTATTCACTGTTTTATTTAAACTTATTTTACTTTGGACTTTATAATTTCAAATTCTTTTTCAAACTCTTTAATTTTTTTCTCAAGTACGATGACTCTTTCTTCCAGCGAAAGGGTTGTTTTACTTTCCTGTTCCAGCCTAATAGTTCTTTTCTTATCGTATACTATTTCAGGTTTCTCTTCTTCTTTTGTAATATCTAAAGGTTTTTCTATAGCTTCTGCTAAAAACACTGCTCTTTCTATAAGAAAATCTATTTTTTTATCAGAAACTTCCTTATCTTTTTTTGTAATAATTTCCAGAATATTTTCAGTAATCTCAAGTGATACCAGTGGTTCAAAACACATTATAGCACTGCGTATTTTATCTGAAGATAAAAATTCTACAACCTTATCTGCAGGTTCACCTTTTATAATAAATTTGGAATCAAAATCCTGTGAACCTACAGTTATTTCTTTAACAAGTTTTAACTTTTTGCCCCATTCGCTTTTAAAGCTCTCAGTACCTAAATGTAATTTAAAATCACTCTTTAAATTCAAAGCAAAATGAACATTACTACCACGGGGCATTACAAGAAATTCTTTACCTTTAGAGGTTCCGCTGAATTTAACAATTTTCCCCTCAGGTTCAATATTACCTTTGTAATGTTCTTTAATAAGCTCAAATGTGTAAGTCCATTGTTCAACTTCTGTCTTTTTTTTAGGTTTTTGTTTTTCTGCCACAGAATATACTCCTTTCTGACTCTAAATAAAACTTTATTAATTATTCGAGATAATTAACTTATAATCCTCTTTGATTAAAATTTTATCACTTCAAAAAATTTTCCTGTACAATGAGATATCAAATCCTAATTTATAGTTAGTTTCATAACTATCCATAAATAATGACTTCGTAATGCGTAAGGCTTAAGGCGTGATGCGCAGGGACTAAACCCGTGACGCGTCACGCGTTACGCGTCACGACGACTTAAATTCTAATAAGTTATGAAATACACTATATTTACAGTGCCGTAGGGAAAAACAAAATTATAAAATTGACCGTCATCTGCCTCCAAGTAAATTACGAAATCGATGACTTCTCTTGCCAGAGTAAGACTGTATTTATCTCTCGTATATTTATAATATTTCAGATAAAGGACTGCTGCTCTGGCCACATCATCAAAACAGCTCAAAGCTTCAATTATAGTTTTTTTGCGAGAAAGAAACATGAAAAATCCGTAACAAAAGGTAACAATATAAATCCAGACAACAAAATAATCGTAACATTAAATAACAAAATAAAACACTATATTTGTTCTATAATTAAAAAAAGCCAGAATCACAGGTATTAAATTCTGGCTTCTCAAATAATTCTGCTTTCTGAAACTTTAAATATTATTTTTCAAAAACCATTCTTCCGGTAAACATATTAATTATATACTCCGATAATGTTATTTCGCACTTCCTGCAAGGCATACAATTGCTTCAAACATATTGTATAAATCAGGATAAGTATCCACAGTATATTGAACCTTTGTGCCTGAAACCCTTTTAACTACAGGAATAAGTGATGCCATATCAGCTTTTATACTGTTAGTCAGATCTACAGTTACAGTATAAGGACTATCAAATACAAGTGTTTTAAAAGAAGAAACTCCCTGTTTTGCTGCTTCTTTTGCCTTATTTTTGAGTTCTTCCCTGACCATGTCCGGATGAAAAAGAGTGGAACAGAAACGGGTATCTGCGATTTTAGTCATTACAGTAAGAGTCCCGAGCTTTAAAGATGCCACATTATTACAGAAATGACTGTCTCCTGAAGCAAGGGCAATCTTTACTCCAAGACTTCCTGCATAACCTCCGTTTAATTCAAATTCTCCCACTGCCTGATCATTAATCTTAAGTTCCCTTATACTTGCTCCTGACATGGTATGATCCATAGCCCCTGAAATTGTCCCTGCCGCACAGTGATACCCTATATAATAAGACAGGTTAAATCTTGGATCTATACCGACCATCATATAATTTCTTCTCGGTGTTCCCCTTACAACTGTAGCCTTCTTATTAAGCTTCTCAGGATAAATATTATCACCGTAACCATGGGCATCACAGACGAGTATTTCCTCTGCGCCGGGATCACCGTCAATAATACCTTCTATAACTGCATTTACTTCCTGAGTCATAAGCTCATTTACCCTTTTGACATCTTTTTCCATTTCATTCCAGTTTGCTATACCTGATATACCTTCCATATCAACAGATATGTAATGACGCATTAATAAAGACCTCCTTGAAAAGCATAACGCGTAACTAATACCAACAGACATAACCAAAACAATCACAACCAAATATGAAAATTAACATCCAGTGAAGTTGCAAACTTCATCATTTTCATATACAATTGCTTTAATTAAACCAAACAATTTGAACAATAAGTAAATACCGTCCACCTGATACTCCTCCGAAAAAAATCTAAACTGGAACGTTTATAACAGTTACAACTTATATCATAGTACTTTACATTATAATTCAATAAAATATACCTGTGCTGCCGTGATATTTTTTTCTCCAGAGCACCAGGCAGGCAGACTAGTATTTCTAAAGCTAAATAGTATAATAAAGTGTCACGCGTATATTATAATTAGTTTCATAACTATCCATAAATAATGACCTCGTAATGCGTAAAGCGTAATGCGTGATGCGCAGGGATTAAACCCGTCACGCGTCACGCGTTACGCGTCACGACGACTTAAATTCTAATAAGTTATGAAATACACTATAT
>JAKPQU010000278.1 GCA_029555925.1 Bacillota bacterium | reverse complement strand
TATGAAATTGATGATCTGGGATTTTATTTGCCTGTGTTAGATAAAAAAATTACAGAATTTTTTAGAGAACTGATTGATCCCAAATATTTTACTAGAGACTTTTTCCCTGCTATAAGATTTTATATAGACGTAGATAATGATTTTTTTAATATAATTAATCTAAAGTACATAATATGTAAAAACAACATGTTTTTACCTCCTGAAAGTAAATGGAAATTGATTTATTCCAATGAAGTTAACATTTATGAAAATACTATGGCTTTCTCCAGGGCTTTTATTGTTTCCAGAGCTAAATTTTTTCAATCGGAAGCAGAGATTTTAAAAGCTATGAAAGAAAAAAAAGATAATCTTAAAGAAGTTTGTTACATCTATGGAACAGAAGAATCTATTAAAAATTATAAACCTCTTTCTACTTCTAATGGTTCAAAAGTCCGTATAATTGATTATGAAACAGATGAAGTGCTTCTTGATGTATTTATGGACAAGCCGGGTTTTCTCGTCTTAAATGATATGTATTATCCAGGCTGGACAGTTCTGGTTGATGGGAAAATAGAACAGGTATTCAGAACAAATTATCTTTTTCGCAGTGTATTTTTACCGGAAGGAAAGCATATGGTCAGGTTCATATTTTTCCCTCTGTCTTATTACATAAGTAAGTTTATATCATTACTTACGATTTATATGATGTTTATATATAGCTTTACAGACCGAATAAAATATTCAATTTTTCATCTTCGAATTTTGCACCCTGAAGTGTCATAGACGTTAACATCCTTGGTAGTATAAGATTTCTTTTATAAGAATTTGTCTTTATTATGAGTTCATCGCCTTTTACCCACATATCCAGATCTTTTTTATCTACACAGGGCATTTTAACTGAGAGACAGTATTTTTCTTTGGGTATTTTTTCCTGTATTTCTATAGATTTTCCCTCTGTGAATATTTGAGCGGGATTACTGTTTCCGTATATATGCTCTCCGAGTAAGTTCAATTTTTCCAGCCCTGTTATTTCTTCGTCAAAGAGATGAACCGGAAATAGTTTTATAGATGGAAACGATTCTTCTATTGTTTTAAGATATTTTTCCTGAAGCATTTTCCATTTGCCGAAATAACTGTCATGTATTTCCTGCGGGTAAATACGGTTGATAAATATGGCATCTACCCAGTAGCCGAACAGGTTCATATAGGTATAGGCTCTCTGCGCTTCTTTTATGACCATTTTTTCAGGATTTACTACAAATCTTATGGATGTTGTACGTTCATCACAGAGAAGTTCTTTCATGCCGTCAAGGGCAAGTATAAGATTTTTTACGCTGGCAAAGACATCTTCCGTAGGAAGCTGTACACCGTAAAGACCTTTTACTACAGGACCTGCTATCTTTGCTGCCTGACGTTGAATGGGAAATATGGTTTTAAGATACCATTTTCCTACTTCCGGGAAACTCAGTTTCCTTATAGTATCGGCAGTTGGAGCACAGTCTATTATGACAACATCATATTTCCCTGTTCTGTAGTATTCTTTAAGTGTAAGGAGGCTGAAAAGTTCTTCCATGCCGGGGAATACAGATATTTCTTCGGCAAGTATATTATCAATGCCTCTGCTCTCGAGAGTTGTTTTTATAAAATTTTGTATATCTTTCCAGTGTCTTTGAAGTTCTTTACCTGCATCTATTTCCTGACCATAGAGGTTCTCAGACAGTTTAACCGGCTCGGAACCTATGGGAAGGTCAAAAGAATCTGAAAGGCTGTGAGCACTGTCTGTGCTCATGACAAGGGTGGATTTGCCAAGTTCTGCACATTTTACGGCAGTAGCAGCAGAAATACTTGTTTTCCCGACTCCGCCTTTACCTGTTATTATTAAGATTCTCACTGTAATTCTCCTTTTATAGTTGTGATGAGTGCTTTACCGGTACAGGGCGACCACAGGGGGTCGCCCCTACTACTCACCCTTCACTTTTCATTTTTCATTTTGCACTCTTTATCCTTCACTTTTCACTTTTCACTTTTCACGACTCACCAATTAATTGCAAAAACTTCAAAGCCTTTACATTAAAATTTTTAAAGGTACATAATCTGTCAAGTATTATTTCCGTATCTTTTCTTTTTTCTTCATCCGTTTCCGAAAGAGATTCTTCTAGAATTTTCCTGCTTTTTTCTACAGTCTGAAGTGTCATGTTTAGTTTCTGCTTTGCCTTATTTCTGAAGTCTTCTCTTATTACATGCCACAGATCATGTCTTATTTCATAATATTTTTTCCTGCTCTTTTTAATATAGGCTCTGCCTATTAAATCCCTTTCTTCAAGGTGTTTCAGATAGAGACTTACAGTTCCTTTCGTAAGAGAAAGTCTTTCACATATATCGTCAAGAGAAAGAGGGAGAGGACTTATGTAAAGAAGCCCGTAAATTCTGCTCATTGCCTCACTGAAACCCATTAGTTCGCCTGTTCTGGCGATGGAATTGACAAATTTATCCTGAATTTTTATTATCTCTTCATCCATAATAAAACCTGCCTGTTTGTATACTCAGTACCGCTACAGGTAAATTTATATGAGAATAATAGAAGCTTATGCTTCACTGTTTTCTAATTCTCATATTTGGTTGTGACCCCTCCGGTCATGCCTGTTAGTAACCATTTATCAGTTTCTGCCTGACAGGCTCTGGAGAAGAAAAATAATTTGCCTTATTTAATTTGTTTTACAGACAATAAATTAGCCCTTATTTAATTTTTAATTCTATATAAAAAACTAATTTTTCTTCTCCAGAGCCCGCCAGGCAGAAGCTTTTTAAGGATACCATTTTACCTGTTACGGTACTCAGTGAGTAGTGAATGGAATAATCGATTCACGGCTCACGACTCACTATTTTACATTACTCTGTATTTCCGTTGCAATAGCTTCCAGATCGGAAACTATTTCCTGTGCTTCTGCCTGACTGATTCCTGAAGCCGCCAGAATTGTATTCACATCGTCGATAACTGCCTGAACTTCACTCCGGGGAATATTGGCACTGTTCATGACTGCAGAAATATCCTGCATTAATTTGTATGATTCTGCTCTCGATATATTTGCATCAGCCGTAAAATTTGCTAGGTCTGAAGCAAGGGTGTCTACGCTGGACTGGGAAGGTTTTACAGTTCCTTCGGCCAGGGTCATTAAATCTCCTGATAAATCTTTTACCTGCTCCTGTGTTACCTGGGAATTTCCATGAATATTTTTAAGATCATTCTGCAGTTTAGAAATATTCTGTTTCTGTTTTGGAGAAACTACTGTCGGTATGGCGGACGGCCTTGCACTCGGTAATGCCGACGGTCTGGCACTGGGCAGAGCAGATGGTAAAGCAGAAGGTTTCCCTTCCGGCCTGTTTATGGATGGTCTTGCACTCGGTCTTCTGTCGGAACCATGAGTTGCCAGAGTGATATCCATGGTTAAACCAATAATAATCGCCGTAATGAGGAGGCAAAGAGAAAATAAGAGTTGTATCTTTTTTAACATTGAATTACCACCTTTCGCAGGTCATAAATTACTTTGGTGAGCATAAATAATACATATTTTTTCCCGTGACGCGTAACGCGTAACGCGTGACGAGAGGAAACCTTCTATACATGCCTGTGCTCGGGTCAGTAGATATATCAACGAAATAAACACTTCCCTTACATTTTATCATTTTTATAGATATGAGTATAGACTTTTACTGAATTGAGTTTTTATATTAAATAAAATCCTCTTTCCCTTCACTCTTCACCCTCCACTACTTTATTTCCACCTTTTTAATTTTTGTCGTATCTACATCCAGAACTTCATTGAGCATAACAGCTTTCAATATTTTTCTGCCCACTTCATTCATTCTTCTTACTCTTTCCAGTCTTTCATAGAGGAGTTTCGCCGCGATTCTATCGGAATAATCAAGATCTTCTTCACATGTTTCCAGAAGGTTCTGACATTCACTTATCGCTTTCAGCGTAAGATCTATTTTTTCTCTCATCTTTGTTTTCAACCTGTTAAATGCAACATCAATAACATTATGGGCTATTTCATAGGCAGCTTCTTCCGAACCTTTCATTTTTACTTCTCTTATTACTCCATGAGCCAGGCCTTTATCCAGAACATCCTGAATTTTTTCCGCCTTTATTTTCAGTCTGTCGCCAATCTCTCTTTTTGTAAGGGGTTTTTCACTTATATAGAAGTATGCCATTATCTGACCTTTTTCTCCGTCCTTTTCGAAGAGATTGCACACAGAGTTTACATGCTGAACAAAATGTTCCTGTGCTTTTACTAAATTTGTATGCATTTTAAAATCCTCCTTTTTAAATATTTGAAAGTTTTCAAATCTTTCAAATATATATTATAATAAAAAAATCAATATGTCAAGATCCTGAATTATAGTCAGTTTCATAACTATCCATAAATAATGACCTCGTAATGCGTAAAGCGTAATGCGTGATGCGCAGGGATTAAACCCGTCACGCGTCACGACGACTTAAATTCTAATAAGTTATGAAATACACTATAAATTCTAATAAGTTATGAAATACACTATATTTTGATTTTCTGGGAGGTCTATGATAAAATAAATAAGGATGCGAAGGAGGTGGTCCTGTGGTTACTGAGGAAAAACTGGTTGTATCTGATGATTTGCTGAAAATTTCTTCTAATGGCAGATACGAGCTTATAGAAGGAGTGGTTTATGAAATGTCACCGACAGGGGAGAAGCATGGGCTTATAGCATGGAAAATTATGTATAAGATAGGTCACTTTGTTGAAAAAAATAAACTTGGTATCATTACGTCTTCCGAAACAGGTTATAAATTGTCATCCAATCCTGATACTGTGAGAGCCCCTGATGCAGCTTTTAAGAGTAATGAAAAACTTGCCGGTGAGTCTGTAGCGGATGGTTATTCAACTGTAATGCCTGACCTGGTAATTGAAGTAAATTCACCTTCTGACAGTTATACTAAAATTGCAGGAAAGGTTCAGGACTGGATTGGAGCCGGTGTAAAGCTGGTATGGGTTATAGAGCCTTCTGATAAAACGGTCGCGGTTTATGATGAAGGAGGAAAATGTACCATATTGAATGAACATGATGAACTGGACGGAAAAGATATACTGCCCGGGTTTAAATGTCAGGTGAGAGATATATTTATCTAAGTACCGTAACAGGTAAAAGGGTATCCATAAAAAGCTTCTGCCTGGCAGGCTCTGGAGAAGAAAAATTAGTTTTTTCTATAGTATTAAAAATTAACCAAGGGTTAATTTATTGTCTGTAAAACAAATTATCTAAGGCAAATTATTTTTCTTCGTAAGAGCCTGTCAGGCAGAAGCTGATAAAATGGTTATTAATTTATCTGGAGCGGTACTAAAATTATAGAAAGGATTATGAAAACTATGAAAAAAATTTTTACTGTTCTTTTTTTATTTCTTGTGATGGTGCCTGCAATGGCAGAACAAAAAATCGTAATGGCCCACAGGGGAGCCTGCGGATATCTCCCGGAACATACTCTCCCGGGTTATGCCATGGCCTATGCCATGGGGGCAGATTATATAGAACCCGATGTGGTACTTACAAAAGATGATGTTTTTATCTGTGTTCATGACATATATATAGATGATACGACAGATGTAAAGGATATTTTCCCTGAGAGGCAGCGTAAGGACGGCCACTGGTATGCAGTGGATTTTACTCTTGCGGAAAT
Organism: Bacillota bacterium; assembly: GCA_029555925.1. The sequence continues at coordinate 12,822 of JAKPQU010000278.1, read as the reverse complement.
AAAACACTTACATGCTCATGAGAGGATAAATAAAGACGGCACATCCGTATTCCCGGGAAGATTTCCTCAGGGTATGAGTAAATTCGAAGTGCCTACCTTTGCGGAAATGATTGAACTTATTCAGGGACTTAATAAAAGCACAGGACGCAATGTCGGCATATGTCCTGAATTTAAGAGCCCGTCTTTTCATAAAAAAGAGGGACATCAAGGAGAGGAAAAACTTCTTGAATTTCTTTCTAAATACGGATATAAAGGGAAAGACTCCAATATATATCTTCAGTGTTTTGATCCTGATTGTCTCAAAAAGATTCGTTTTGAATTAAAGAGTGAATTACCTCTTCTCCAGCTTATAGGAGAACCGGAATGGGAATATACAAATGAAGTGGCCTATATAAAGGAATTAAATAAAGAAAATCTTACCGAAATAGCAACCTATGCAGATGTCCTTTCTCCTGAGAAATCCAGACTTGAAAGAAATCATGATCTTGTTAAGCTTGCCCATGAAGCAGGTTTAAAGGTAATTCCTTACACATTCAGAGCAGATTCTCTGCCCAAACAATATAAAACTTTTGAAGAAGAACTGAACCAGTTTTATAAGGTTTACGGAGTAGACGGTATTTTTACGGATTTTGCCGACAGGGCAGTGAAATTTATAAAGTAGATGTCTGAACTCGGATAGGTCGGATTTATCGGATGTATCGGATATGGTGGACCGGTAGTTCAGGGTAATATCCGAATAATCCGATCAATCCGATCATAACTGTAATAAGATGATCAGAGTTATCTTTTATAGCTCCTTCATTTATGTAATAATTGAGCATATCCCTGACTTCATCTTCAGAAAAGCCAACCATTTCATTAAAAGGAGCTTCTGTAGTAATATTACTTCCAATATTAAACCCGCTTGTAACATCATCCATAGTGACAGGGCTGACACCTGTAATGAAGAGTTTGGATATTGGGGCATCCGAGCCTGTAGTGCCTGCTTTCAGGACATTAAAGAAGTGTCTGAAGAACCCTTCTCCATGAGTTATTGCAGTATAACGTTCTTTGCCCTGAGTGGATAAAATGGTATTTGTGAAATTATCATATTCATCTATAAGGATGTATATTTTACCATGATCTTTTACTGTATTAATAAGAGAATTCAGTGTATCAGATGCATTATATGAATTTTCTATTTCATTAATGAATTTCTGATTTACCTTCAAAAAAGCTTCTGAATAGGTATCGAGAAATTTTAGAATATTGAGCTTTATAGTTTTATTAAAGGATTCTTCAACTCTGTTAATATCGGGGCAGACTTCAGAGAAATTAAATCTGAGTATAAAATAGGAATTTCTCTCCTCTGTCTGGTTATCATAGATCGATGTGCCTTTAAAAATTTCTTCAAATCTGTCTTTATATGTTAAATCATAATATGCCTGTAGAACAGATAGCCAGAGAGATTTCCCGAACCGTCTCGGTCTTATGAGAAATAAAAAACTTGGAGAATTTTCAATATTCTGTATAAATCTTGTTTTATCGACATAATAATATTTTTGTTTTCTGATTCTGATAAAGTCAGTTAATCCGTATGGAATTTTTCTCATATAAATACCTCCTGTCAAGAAAGCTCTTTTCTGGTTAAATTATATCATGGTTACCCCGTATTATCTGCAGGAAAAAAGTTGTACAGGTAGAATAAAAGCTCTGCCAATTGATAGTTCTGATAAACGGATGAGTTGGAGAGAGCGGCAACATATGGTTATACCTTATCCGATATATCTGATAAATCCGACCCGTCCGAGTTCAGACAAAAAGTACTACGATTAAAATAAAAAAATTCCTCCTGTTATTGACAGAGAAATTAACTCATGATAAAATGGAAAGTGCTGTCTATAGATAGATAGTGAAATTTCAGTTTATATGTAAAGAATTCTTTATTGGTAAACTGAAATAATGTCCTGACCCCACAGAAAGGTTTATGCTTGCCCATGGAGATTTTTTCAGATGTCTCATAAGTAGCAGGTCATCAAAACAGCACAGTAAGCAAGGAAGGAAGATGCAATATAAATAAAATCTTTCCTTATTTTTATTTGTGTTGTTATTTTATTTTTTTAATCTTTTCTGAGAGAAGAGAGGTGAATGATAAAAGTTAGATTTTTCTGGTCAGGTCAGGTGTTTCAAATTTGCTTGTACAGGCGTTGTAAAGGAGTGTCTGAGAATTGGTAATTACACGTCATGGAAAAAGGGAGAAAAGTTTTTCTAAAATTTCCGAAATTGCGGAATTACCCTATTTAATCGAAACTCAGATCTGTTCGTATGAATGGTTTCTGAATGAGGGAATGAGGCAGGCTTTCAGGGATTTATCTCCTATTACTGATTTTACCGGTAATATAGTCCTGGAATTCCTGGAATATTATCTTGGAGATTGTATGATTTCCATACCTGAAACTGCTGAAAGAGGCCTCGAAGATGTTACGATAAAACAGCTTCAATCTTACACAAAATATTCGGTAAAACAGTGCAGGGAGAGGGATATGACCTATTCTATCCCTCTTAAAGCCAAAGTAAGGCTTATAAAAAAGGATCAGGGGGAAGTAAAAGAAATAAAGGAACAGACAATATTTATAGGAGATTTCCCTTTGATGACAGAAAAGGGCACCTTTGTAATAAACGGTGCGGAACGTGTCATAGTCAGTCAGTTAGTTCGTTCACCTGGAGTTTACTTCCAGTCCACAAAAGACAAAACCGGTAAGGATCTCTTTACTGCCACGGTAATACCTGACAGGGGAGCCTGGCTTGAACTGGCAAGTGACATAAAAGATATTATATCTGTCAGAATTGACAGAACCAGAAAACTTCCTGCTACAGTACTCTTAAGAGCTCTTGGATATGAATCCAATGAAGAAATAGTCAAAATCCTTGGAGAAAGTGCCTGCGTGGAAGCTACTATTGCCAAGGACAGCGTGACAAATCAGGAAAATGCTCTGGTAGAAATTTATAAGAAATTACGCCCCGGCGATCCTCCCACACTTGAAAGCGCACAGAATTTGTTGAATACCCTCTTCTTTAACCCCCGTCGTTACAATCTTGGTTATGTAGGGCGTTATAAGTTAATAAAGAAACTCTCTTTAAGAGAAACATGTCTTGATTGTGGGTTTGAGAATGCACCTGGCCAGACAGAATGTACCAGATGTGAGGCACCTCTTGTTCACAATCAGGTTTTAACAAACAGAGATATCGTTGAAATTATAAGTTATCTCGTCGGTCTTATAGATGCAAAGCCCGGTTATTATGTAGATGATATAGATCATTTAGGTAATAGAAGAGTCAGGGCAGTAGGCGAATTACTCTTAAATCAGTTCCACGTAGGACTTCTGAGACTCGAGAGGGTTGTAAGAGAAAGAATGACTGTTCAGGATGCTGAAACAGTGACTCCCCAGGCTCTGATTAACATAAGACCTGTAGTGGCTGTGCTCAAGGAATTTTTCGGAAGCAGCCAGTTATCTCAATTTATGGATCAGACCAATTCTCTTGCAGAACTTACTCATAAACGCCGATTGAGCGCCCTGGGTCCCGGAGGACTCAGCAGGGAAAGAGCAGGTTTTGAAGTAAGAGATGTCCATCATTCCCATTACGGCCGTATATGTCCTATTGAAACGCCTGAAGGCCCGAATATCGGTCTTATAGGTTCTATGGCTACCTATTCAAAGGTCAATAAATACGGCTTCATCGAGACACCTTACAGAAAAGTGGTAAACGGTGTTGTTACAGATGAAGTAGTATATATGACAGCCGATGAGGAAGACAAACATGTAATAGCTCAGGCCAATGCCGCACTGGATGAAGAAAATAGATTTGTTCAGCCCAGGATTGCAGCAAGAGAAAAAGGTGAGATTACCATCAAGAGGCCTGATGAAATACATTATATAGATGTTTCTCCGAAGCAGATAGTCAGTGTGGCTACTGCACTTATTCCTTTCCTTGAACATGATGATGCAAACCGTGCTCTTATGGGAGCAAACATGCAGAGGCAGGGAGTACCGCTTCTTGTAAAGGATTCTCCTCTCGTAGGAACAGGTATAGAATACAGAGCAGCAAGAGATTCCGGATGTCTTGTTGTAGCAGAACAGGATGGTATTGTTAAGAAAGTAACTGCCAATGAAATTGTTGTGGAAGATGAGCAGGGACAGGAAAATAAATATGACCTTCTCAAATTTATCAGATCTAACGCAGGAACCTGTGTAAAACAGGATCCCATAGTGCACCTTGGAGAGAAAGTACATAAAGGAGAAGTTCTTGCAGACGGTTCTTCAAGTGTAGATGGAGAGCTGGCTCTCGGCAGAAATGTCCTTGTAGCCTTTATGCCATGGGAAGGCTATAATTATGAAGACGCAATTCTTGTAAGTGAAGAATTTTTAATAGAAGATCTTTATACCTCCATTCATATAGAAGAATATGATGCTGAAGCAAGAGACACAAAACTTGGTTCGGAAGAAATAACAAGGGAAATCCCCAGTGTCGGTGATGATGCCCTTAAAAATCTGGATGAAAGAGGTATAATAAGAGTCGGCGCAGATGTTCGTCCTGAAGATATTCTTGTAGGTAAGGTAACTCCGAAAGGCGAGACAGACCTTACTGCAGAAGAAAGATTACTCCGTGCAATTTTCGGTGAAAAAGCCAGAGATGTAAGGGATACCTCATTGAGAGTTCCTCACGGCGAAAAAGGCAAGGTTATAGACGTAAAAGTCTTTTCCCGCGAAGACGGAGATGAACTGTCCCCCGGCATAAATAAGCTGGTAAGGGTATATGTAGCTCAAAAGAGAAAGATCCTTCAGGGTGATAAAATGGCAGGCCGTCATGGTAATAAAGGAGTAGTGGCAAAAATACTTCCCAAGGAAGATATGCCCTATTTACCGGACGGAACTCCCATTCAGATAGTTCTTAACCCTCTTGGTGTACCTTCCCGTATGAATATAGGTCAGGTACTTGAAACCCACCTTGGATGGGCTGTTAAAGCACTCGGTATAAAGATTCAGACCCCTGTATTTGACGGAGCAAATGAAGAAGAAATCAGAGCCATGATGAGGAAAGCAGGACTTCCTGAAAATGGTAAATCCGTACTTTATGATGGAAGAACAGGTGAACCTTTTGATCAGGAAGTTATGGTCGGTTATATATATATGATGAAACTGGCCCATCTGGTAGATGATAAAATACATGCCCGCTCTACAGGACCTTACTCCCTTGTAACACAGCAGCCTCTTGGAGGTAAAGCGCAATTCGGAGGACAGAGGTTCGGAGAAATGGAAGTATGGGCTCTTGAATCTTACGGTGCCGCCTATACTCTGCAGGAACTTCTTACCGTTAAATCAGATGACGTTGTAGGTAGAGTTAAGACTTATGAAGCTATAGTCAAGGGAGAAAATGTCCTTGAACCCGGTGTGCCAGAATCCTTCAAGGTTTTAATAAAAGAACTTCAGAGTCTGGCTTTAGATGTAAAGGTCTATTCAGGTGATGACAAGGAAATTGACATAAAAGGAATGGATGATGAACTGGATTCTGCTTTTGATGATCTGGGACTCGATCTGTCAAAACCTCAGGAACCTGAAGTTCAGCCTGTTCCGGATGTAATCAGTGATGAAGAATAAATGATGAAAGATGAAGATTAGTCTTCATCTTTCATCTGTCACCTATTTAAAGGAGGAGAAAATCTTTGTTTGATGTCAATAATTTTGATGCTTTGCAGATTGGTCTTGCCTCTCCAGATTTAATCAGAGCATGGTCCAGAGGAGAAGTAAAAAAACCGGAAACCATTAATTATCGTACATTAAAACCGGAAAGGGATGGTTTATTCTGCGAGAAAATTTTTGGACCTACGAAGGACTGGGAATGCCACTGCGGTAAATATAAGAGAATCAGATTTAAAGGAATAGTCTGCGATAAATGCGGTGTAGAAGTTACCCGTTCCAAAGTCAGGCGTGAAAGAATGGGACATATTGAACTTGCCACACCTGTATCTCATATATGGTATTTCAAAGGTGTTCCGAGCAGAATGGGGCTTTTACTCGATATGTCTCCAAGAACACTGGAAAAAATATTATATTTCGCTTTTTATGTAGTTATAGATCCCGGCGATACGCCTCTCAAGAAATGGCAGCTCCTTTCCGAAATGGAATACAGGGAAAGAAAAGAGGAATATGGAAATAGATTCAGAGCAGGTATGGGAGCGGAAGCAGTAAAAGAACTTCTTAAGAGCCTTGAGCTGGCAGAACTCCGTAAGGATCTCAGACAGTCTATAAACCGTCTTTTCGGCCAGAAAAAGAAAAAAGCCATCAAGAGGCTTGGAGTAGTAGAAGCTTTCCTTACATCAGGAAATAAACCTGAGTGGATGATCCTGGACGTCATACCTGTTATTCCGCCCGATCTTCGCCCTATGGTTCAGCTTGACGGAGGAAGGTTTGCTACATCCGATTTGAATGATCTTTACAGAAGAGTAATAAACCGCAATAACAGATTAAAGAGATTACTTGAACTGGGAGCGCCTGATATAATTGTAAAAAATGAAAAGAGAATGCTTCAGGAAGCAGTAGATGCACTTATTGATAACGGAAGAAGAGGCAGGCCTGTAGCAGGGCCCAATAACCGTCCCTTAAAATCCCTTTCTGATATGTTGAAAGGCAAACAGGGGCGTTTCCGTCAGAATCTGCTCGGAAAAAGAGTGGATTATTCGGGCCGTTCCGTTATTATAGTCGGCCCCAATCTTAAACTGCATCAGTGCGGCCTCCCGAAAGAAATGGCTCTTGAATTATTCAAGCCATTTGTAATGAAAAGACTCGTAGATAAAGGACTTGTTCATAATATAAAAAGTGCAAAACGTATGGTTGAAAGGGTAAGGCCCGAGGTATGGGATATTCTGGAAGAGGTTATTAAAGAACATCCAGTCCTGTTAAACCGTGCTCCTACCTTGCACAGACTTGGTATTCAGGCTTTTGAGCCAATTTTGATAGAAGGAAAAGCCATACAGATTCATCCCCTTGTATGTACTCCTTATAATGCAGACTTTGACGGTGATCAGATGGCTGTTCATCTGCCGCTTTCGGCAGGGGCACAGGCAGAGGCAAGATTATTGATGCTTTCTTCCAATAATATCCTGCTTCCCGCCTATGGAAATCCTGTTCTTACTCCGACACAGGATATGGTTCTTGGTATTAATTACCTTACTATTGATAAAGCAGGACAAAAAGGAGAAGGGAAGATATTCTCTTCTGCAGAAGAAGTGAGACTTGCCTATACTTACGGATATGTCCATCTTCAGGCCATAATAAAGCTCAAATATAAAGGAGAAGTTCTAAAGACTACGCCGGGTAGAGTCATCTTCAATGAAGTTATTCCCGATGAATTAGGATTCCCGTTTATAAATGAAACTATGGATAAAAAAGCTCTGTCAAGATTTGTTGCAAGATGCCATCGCAAGCATGGTAATGCAAAAACTGCACAGATCCTTGATAGTATAAAGGATCTTGGTTTCAAATATGCCACAATATCTGCTACAACCATTGCAGTAGAAGATGTAGTCATACCTCCTGCTAAAAAGGTAATTCTTGCAAAAGCTGAAGAGGCAGTAGGAGAGATTGATAGTTTCTTTAACCGTGGTCTTATGACAGAAGAAGAGAAATATAAGAAGGTAATAGAGATCTGGAGTGACACCACGGAAAAAGTCAAAAATGCCATGATGGATTGTCTGTCAAAGCATAATCCTATTTATATGATGGTAAGGTCAGGAGCAAGAGGTAATATTGACCAGATGAGACAGATTGGCGGTATGAGAGGCCTTATGGCAGACCCGTCAGGAAGAATCTTACCTCTCCCGATCAAGGCGAATCTTCGTGAAGGTCTTACAGTGCTGGAATTCTTTATATCCACTCACGGTGCAAGAAAAGGTCTTGCCGATACGGCTCTCAGAACGGCAGATTCAGGTTATCTCACCAGAAGACTTGTAGATGTCGCCCAGGATGTAATTATTCGTGAGTATGACTGCGGAACTAACAATTATATATTAACCTCTGCCGTACAGGAAGAACAGATGGGAGAGTTTGAAGGTAATGTTATTGTTCCTTTATTCGACAGGGTTGTCGGCAGAATTGCCGCTCTCGATATAACCCATCCTGAAACAGGAGAAGTTCTTATTACAAAGGGAACCTTTATAGATGAAGATAAATTTGAACTTATCACTGCTGCTAAAATAACTCAGGTTCCTATAAGGTCAATTCTGTCATGCCGCTGTAAACATGGTATATGTCAGGTATGTTACGGTCGTAATCTTGCCACAGGAAGGCTTGTAGAAATCGGTGAGACTGTCGGTATTATTGCAGCTCAATCCATAGGTGAACCGGGTACTCAGCTTACACTGAGAACATTCCATCTCGGAGGAACTGCCGTGGCAGATATCATTCAGGGTTTACCAAGGGTTGAAGAGCTTTTTGAAACAAGAAAACCGAGAGTGCATGCCATTATAACCGAAATAGACGGAGTTGTCAGATTGAGTGATGAAAAAGGTATGAAGAGAATTGAAGTTCAGTCTGCTTCAGGTGATGCTAAAACCTATTATGCTCCTTTCAATGCCCGTCTGAAGGTTAAAAACGGAGAATTTATACAGGCAGGAGCATTACTCACAGAAGGTCCTACAAATCCTCATGATATACTCAGAATTAAAGGTGTCGATGATGTTCAGAATTATCTTGTTGAAGAGGTACAGTTTGTATATCGTCAGCAGGGTGTTGATATAAATGATAAACATATAGAAGTAATTGTAAGGCAGATGTTAAGGAAGGTAAAGGTTGAAGAAGCAGGTGATACCGATTTATTGCCGGGAGAACTGGTAGATGCTTCTCTCTTTGTGGAAGAAAATATGAGAGTAACATCACAGAGGAAACAGCCTGCTGTGGCCAGACCGGTATTACTCGGTATAACGAAAGCCTCTCTTGCTACAGACAGCTTCCTTTCTGCCGCATCTTTCCAGGAAACCACCAGGGTTCTTACAGATGCAGCCATAAGGGGTAAGGTAGATCCTCTTATAGGACTCAAGGAAAATGTTATTATAGGCAAACTTATACCGGCAGGAACCGGTATGCCTAAATACAGAAATATTAAAATACATATCGCAGAACCTGATGAAGAACTGGATGATGATGAAGATTTTGTAGAAGAAGAACCTGTTCGTAAAGGACCGGTAATAGACGACGATGACGATGTCGTCGATGGTGATATAGAAGATGAAGGAGATATTGAAGTAGAAGAAGTGACTCACGAATAGCAGGTCAGCAGGTCAGTAGGTCATCCAATTAGCAAAAAATGCTGACATGTTGAAACGCTGACATGCTGACATGCTGAAACGCTGAAATGCAAAGCTCGAGTTTTGCAATATCCTTAAACAGAGGTGAGCCGGTAAGCCATTTATGGTTTTGCCTCTGCTAAAACCTGGATTACCGGCTGATTGCAAAAGTCGAGTTTATTTTTTTTAAAGAAGTACTAAATGCTTGACAGGTTCAATTAGTAATGATAGAATATATGCCTATGTGTAAAAAAATAGTACTTTTGATTCACAGAAAATAAATTTTGAGGAGGTGAAAAAAACTGGTTTGAGATGGTTCGGCCAGTAGATATTAGTGTCAACTATTAATCAGTTAGTTCGCAAGGGAAGAAAATCTGTCAATAAAAAAGTTAAAGCTCCGGCATTGCGTTATTCATATAACACACTTAAATTTAAAATGCTTCAGGCTGATAAAGGTAATCCTCAAAAAAGAGGAGTATGCACACAGGTAAAGACTGTAACACCCAAAAAACCTAACTCTGCATTGAGAAAAGTTGCAAGAGTTCGTCTTACAAATACCATAGAAGTTACCACTTATATACCTGGTATTGGACACAACCTTCAGGAACACTCTGTTATTTTGATGAGAGGCGGAAGAGTAAAAGATCTTCCCGGTATTCGTTATCATATTATCAGAGGTACCCTTGATACGGCAGGTGTAGATAGCAGGCGACAGGGACGTTCCAAATACGGAACAAAGAGACCCAAAAAGTAATTTTGGAATTTAGTTTAAAGAAAGGCAGGGAGATTTGTGCCTAGAAAAGGACCAGTACCAAAAAGGGAAATTATACCTGATCCTATATATAATAGTAAGGTAGTTACCCGCTTCATAAATAAAATTATGTTAAAAGGCAAAAAGAGTACTGCTGAGAAAATATTTTACGGTGCTCTTGATATTATAGGTGAAAAAACCAAAAAGAATCCTCTTGAGGTTTTTGAGCAGGCAATGGAAAATGTTATACCTGTCCTGGAAGTAAGAGCTAGAAGAGTCGGAGGCGCAACCTATCAGGTGCCTTCGGAAATCAGGGCAGAGAGAAGATTGAGTCTTGCCATGAGATGGCTTGTAGGTTATTCCAGGCAGAGACCGGGAAAAACTATGACCCAGAAATTGTCTGATGAATTGATGGATGCTGCCAAAGGTGTTGGCTCATCTGTAAAAAAGAAAGAAGATACCTATAAAATGGCTGAAGCCAATAAAGCTTTCGCTCATTACGGGTGGTAAAGGATGAACGGAATTGTCTAAAAAAGGGACCAGGCCGGAAATGGCGCTTGAAAAAATAAGGAATATAGGTTTTGCTGCTCATATTGATGCAGGTAAAACTACCACTACAGAGAGAGTACTTTTCTATACAGGGAAAGTTCATCGTATCGGTGAAGTAGATGATGGTACTACTACTACGGATTTTTTACCCCAGGAAAGGGAAAGGGGTATTACAATAGCTTCTGCGGTAGTCTCCTGTGAATGGAAAGACTTTTTGATTAATATAATCGATACTCCGGGCCATGTTGATTTTACCGTAGAGGTAGAAAGAAGTCTTCGGGTTCTGGACGGTTTGATTGTAATATTCTGTGCTGTCGGTGGTGTGCAGCCTCAGTCTGAAACTGTATGGCGTCAGGCTGACAGATATAATATCCCCCGTATAGCTTATATTAACAAAATGGACCGTACAGGAGCAGATTTTTATGCTGTACTGGACAGGATGAAAAGTCGTTTTGGAGATAAAGTTGTACCATTACAACTGCCAATAGGATTGGAGCAGAGCTTCAAAGGGATAGTAGATCTTATCAATCTCAGGGCTTATACCTATATAGATGAACTGGGAGCAGAATTTACTGAAATTCCGGTTCCTGAAGATATGCAGCAAAAAGCAAATACTATGAGGGAAAAATTAATAGAAGCTGCTGCTGAAGGCAATGATGAACTCCTGGCAAAATACATCAATGAAGAGGAAATCTCTCCCGAAGAACTTGCAGGAGCCATAAGGAAAGGAACTATTAAAAATAATCTGATTCCTGTTTTTTGCGGTACTTCTTTAAAAAATAAAGGCGTCCAGTTCTTATTAAATGCAATTGTAGATTATCTTCCATCTCCTCTTGAGGTGCCTGATGTTTCAGGAGTCAATCCGAAGAACAATCAGGTTGTCAGTCGAAAACCAGTTGCAACAGAACCTTTAGTGGCTCTGGCATACAAAATTGTATCAGACCCCTTTGTGGACAAATTAACCTTTATAAGGGTTTATTCCGGTATGTTAGAAACAGGAAAGTATGTCTATAATGTGAATAAGGATTGTAAGGAAAGAGTTAACAGACTGCTGAGATTACAGGCAGACAGCCGTGAAGAAATTCAATCTGTGGGCCCGGGAGATCTGGCTGCAGTTGTCGGTTTCAGGAAGACCTCTACAGGGGATACACTCTGTGATATGAACAACAGAATTATCCTTGATTCCATACAATTCCCCGAACCGGTCATCTATGTAGCAATAGAACCGAAAACCACTCAGGACGAGGAAAAACTCGCCCAGACCCTTACAAAAATCTCCGAAGAGGATCCCTCTTTTAAGATTAAAACCGATGACGAAACAGGTCAGACAATTATATCAGGTATGGGTGAACTTCATCTTGAGATTATTGTAGACAGACTTTTAAGGGAATTTAAAGTAGAAGCCAATGTAGGTAAACCTCAGGTCTCCTATAAAGTTGCTATTACTACTGAATTTGAGGCTGAAGGTGTATACAGTCAGCAGACAGGTGGCAAGAGTCAGTATGGTCGTGTGGTAATTAAATTTTCACCTCTTAAGAGAGGCGAAGGTTTTAAGTTCGAAAATTTTGTTTCCCCTGAAATAATTCCGAAGGAATATATTCCTTATATAGAAAAAGGTTTGAAACTTTCTATGGATGCAGGTATATGGGGATTTCCTGTTATAGATATAAAATGTTCTCTTGTAGATGGCTCCTATCGCATCGGGGAATCGACAGAGATTGCCTATCAGGCGGCAGCTTCTATAGCTATGCAGGATGGTCTGCTTAAAGCAAATCCTGTTCTTATGGAACCTGCCATGAAGGTTGAGATTGTAGCAGGAGAAGAACATATCGGTGATATTATCGGTGATCTGGGGAGCAGAAGAGGTAAGGTTGAAAAAATAGAACAGCTTGCAGGAGATGCTAAAGCAGTAGAGGCAGTAGTTCCTCTCTCTGAAATGTTTGGATATTCAACACCACTTCGCTCCAAAACACAGGGTAGAGGAACATATACAATGGAATTTCATCATTATGATGAAGTACCATATGAAATTTCAAGTAAGATTATATCAATAGGTTATTAACGAGAGGAGAGGAAAAATAGATGGCAAAGGAAAAATTTGAGAGGACGAAACCTCATGTAAATGTAGGAACAATAGGACATGTAGATCATGGCAAAACCACTCTTACGGCAGCAATAACAAAGGTGTTATCTACAGTAGGAA
>JAKPQU010000275.1 GCA_029555925.1 Bacillota bacterium | reverse complement strand
GGCAGCACAGGTATATTTTATTGAATTATAATGTAAAGTAGCATGATATAAGCTGTAACTGTTATAAACGTTCCAGTTTAGATTTTTTTCGGAGGAGCATCAGGCAGGCAGACAGTATTTACCTATTATTCAAATTGTTCAATTTAAGTAAAGCAATTTGGTATTAGATCCTGTTTATACCGGTAAAGCCATGGCAGGTCTTATTGACTTTATAAGGAAAGGCCTTATAGGAAAAGACGAAACAATTGTTTTTCTTCATACGGGAGGACTTCCTGCTATTTTTGCCTATAAGAGAGAATTACTTTTATAGTGAAAAGTGAAAAAAAGATTTTATTTACTTTCTATTTTTCACTATTCACTATTCACTAATTATATGATATAATAAACATAGAGGAGATATGCTATAACGTAAGTTGCTTACACGCAGCTTAGCTCATCTGGTAGAGCAGGAGACATTAATCTCTGTGTAACAGGTTCGATTCCTGTAGCAAAACCACAATCAGCAACTTTAACTCGCATATCTTCTCTGTTTTATTTAGATAAATTTGACTCTTGCTTTATGTCTTTCCGGGATTCTTTTATATTCATATTTCGGATATCCGAACATCATTGCCCCGTAGACCTTATGACCTTCCGGCAGTTTCAGATAATCCGCAATGGGAGAGTATTTGTCTGCTACGAGCATGAAAATACCTGCCCAGCAAGTGCCCAGACCGAAACTGTTTGCAGCGAGATCAAAATAAGTAATTCCGATGGTGCAGTCTACATAGGGAATGAAACCTTCGCTGTTTGCATGGGCTATAATAACATGTGGTGCTCCTCTGAATACAATATCATTTTCCGGCGTATGAAATTCCGCCATTTTGCCATATCTATCCAGATCGGCCATCCCTTTTGCCGTAAGATCTGCAAGATATGCAGTTTCTTTTCTGGTTTTAGTTATAATCCAGTGGATTGGTTCCAGGTTTCTTGCACTCGGGGCATATCTGGTAATATCCATAATTTCTGCAATTACTTCTTTCGTAACCTCTATGTCTTTATACTGCCTCATGGAACGATTGGATTTTAAGAACTGGCCTATATGTTCTTTACTTACATTCAAATTTTTATCTATCGGTACAAGCTGACCTGGTTGTGCAGAGGGAAGAGTTACGGCTTCAACGGGACATATACTCATACAGTGTCCGCAGTTTATACATTTAGTCTCTGCATCTTCTACAGTTGTTATGTGCTCATTTTTATTAAAGATTCCTGCCGGACATTCTAAAATACACATACCGCATAGGGTACACTTTCCCTGAGAAATTGTTATAGTTGACATGAAAAATTTCCTCCTTATTTTATGTTTTAGAGTGAAAAGTGAAAAGTGAAAAGTGAGTAATATCCTATTCTTTTCACTTTTCACTTTTCACTCTTTTAAAATTCCTGGGGTAATTCCTTTATCTGTGCATAGGTAAATACGGGGCCATGTTTGCATACATAAATATGACCTATATTACATCTGCCGCATTTCCCTATACCGCATTTCATTTTCATCTCAAGGGTTGTTATGACATCTTCAGGTTTGAAGCCCATTTTTTCGAGAGACTGAACGGTGAATTTAATCATGATGGGAGGGCCGCATGTTACCACCTTTGCATTCTCTTTAGAAGGATTGAGTTGTTCCAGAACAGTGGGGACAAATCCCACTTTCCCCCGCCAGTCAGGTGTTTCTCCTCCCGGATCGACGGTGAGTATGAGTTCCGTATCAGGAGCTTTGTACCATGCCTTTAAATCTCTTTCATAACAGAGATCCGCAACAGACCTTGCTCCGTAAAGTATGAGTATTTTACCGTAATCGCTTCTTTTATCTATGACATACTGTATAAGACTTCGAAGTGGTGCAAGCCCTATGCCGCCACCTACAAATATAAGGTTTTTCCCTTTTAAATCATCTACAGGAAACCAGTTCCCGTAATGGCCACGAAAGCCTATGGTATGCCCTTTTCTTAACTTGTGAATTGTCTCTGTCACTTTACCTACTTTTTTTACACTGCATTCAAGAAATTCTTTTCTTGTAGGGCTTGATGATATGCAGAATGTGCATTCCCCTTCGCCGAATACTGAAAATTCACAGAACTGCCCCGGTTTGAAATCAAATTCCTTATGGAGTTTTTCATCTGAAAGGGTAAATCGAAAGGTTTTTGTATCGGGAGATTCGTCTATCACTTCATGAATTATTGCTTTATGAGGGACATAATTTTCAACTATATTACTCATGGCTTCCTCCCTTCTCTATAATCTGAAGAGTTTTTACAAGATCCATACCTGCCGGACATTCGGCTATGCAACGGCCACATCCCACACAGGAGATTGTATTGAAATTCTTTTTATAGTAATTGAATTTATGGAATATTCTCTGACGATATCTTGTCTTTTCCGCATCTCTCGGATTATGTCCTCCTGCCATTCTTGTAAAATGTCCGTGCATACATGCATCCCAGCACCTTACCCTTTTACCTTCTTCGTAATTACCCTGATCGCTTATATCAAAACAATGGCATGTAGGACACAGGTAGGCACAGGCACCGCAGTGGATGCATTTTATAGAAATATTATCCCATATTTTATCATCAAACATAAGGTCCAGATTTTCCGATACTTCTTTTATATTTACCTTTACAGGTAATTTTGCCATAAGTTCTTTCTGGAGAGCTTCATATTTTTCTTTATCTTTTTTACCTGCGTCAGTGAAGAGTTTTTTTGCATCTTTAATGACTGCTTCACCTTTATCGCTTCTGCTTTCCACATAGTAATTATCATTGATTTCTGCGAAGTGAATATCTGTTCCTTCCGCATCATAGGGTTTACCTTCAACTGATGTGCAGAAACAGCTCCAGTCAGGAGATTTACAGGACATAGATATAAGAAGGGTATTTTTTCTCCTTTCAACATACAGCTTATCACTGTAATCCCAGTTAAAAACCTTATCCATTATAGTTAAGGAACGGGCATCACAGGGATGAATTGCCACTATAGCTCTGGGTTTTTTATCCAGTTCAGCCGGTTTTACCTCTACATCCTTTCCGGAGAATTTATATTTATATAGTTCTTCCGATTGTGGAAAAAGGAATTCTTTGGGCGATTTTACTGTTTTCGGATAATCCAGAATTACCTTGCTGAAATCTTTTACCACTTTAAAATTAATGAGGTCTCCTTCTTTTACCGGAGCGATAATTTCATAATTCTTTCCGAGTATTTCCAGAAATTCCTTAATTTTATCTTTCTTAAGGATTAACGCCAAATCAATCACCTCTATCAAAAAAATTATCAGACAATAGAAGTTATATGGCTGCTCCCTCCACCGGTTTATGATGCGGGATTCCAGAGTACCATTACTCAAAGACTGCAGCCCCTGTCTTTTTATCTTTATCAAAAATTTGCTCTACCGTATAAATTCCTGCGGATCTTCTTTCTTAAAAGTACTCAACGGCGGAGGAACAGTCGGATCTTTCCCCGGTACATAGTCAAAATGTTCTTCCACAGATTTTCTCATTTTCATATTTAATTCACCGAGCGGTATATCCATAGGACAGACCCTCTCACATTCCCCGCATCCTATACATCTTCCTGCAAGATGATAGGCTCTTATAAGATGAAAAGCCTTGTTGCTCTTTAAATCAGTCGTTTTATCTATCCACTGAGGTGAGGCATTCTCTACAAAACACCTCTCACAGTAGCAGAGAGGACATATTTTAACACAGGCATAACATCGTATACATCTGTCAAAATGTGCATTCCAGTAATTCTGTTTTTCATCTACCGAAAGTTTTTCTATTTCTTCCACCCTTTTCATAGACGAAGGGAGCTCTCCTACTTTTATTTCACTTCCGAGTATCTGATCATACAGAGGAGGAACCCTGGTATCACAGGATACACATTTGGTTAAGAGAAAATCCTTTATATTGAAATCTTCACTTCCGCTTTCATAGGTCACTCTAATTTTATCACCGTTTACAGTCCAGTCTTTAACTGTTTTCCCTTTAATAGCATTTATCAATTTTTTTGGATTTAATGCTCCGGGACAGTTGAGACTTATTATGTGAACTTTTTCCCTTGCTATCTGCTTTTCCTGCAGAAGTCCCACTATGGCTTTTGCATCACAGGGTTTTGCAAAAATAGCAACCTTACCTTTGAATTGATTGATATAAGAAGTAAGATTATGAACACAGAGAGGATTTAATATTAGTTTATCACAATCTTCAGGGGATTTTGCAAAGAACGGAACAGACTGAAATGGTCCCCTTCCTTTTTCATAACCTATAATAGCTTCTATCTCATCCTTTTTTATCAGCTCTTTAGCTATTTTTATAATATCTTCCATAGAGTAATACTCCTTTTATTTTAGCAATTCAGCATTTCAGCATTTCGGCAATTCAGCATTTCAGCATTTCAGCATTTCGGCATTTCGGGTTTTTTGGCTGACCTGCTGACCTGCTGACCTGCTGACCTGCTAGTTGTTATATCCTTTAAGAGGGCCGAGTTTTTTTGTTTCTGCCACTATTTCTTCCATGAAACTTGCAAATTTCTGTCCTTCCGACGCACTTATCCAGGACATCCAGAACCGTTTCGGATCCAGTCCCGTATATTCCAGAAGATCACGAAATACTGTAAGTTTTCTTCTTGCATGATAATTTCCGCTCGTATAATGGCAGTCAGCAGGATGACACCCTGATACAAGGACTGCATCTGCACCTGACTGAAAAGCTTTGACTATAAAGAGAGGGTCAATAGCTCCTGTACAGGGCAGTCTGATGAGTCTCACATTGGGAGGATATTTAAGTCTGCTTGTTCCTGCAAGATCTGCTCCTGCATAGGTACACCAGTTACAGACAAAACCTACTATTCTCGGTTCCCATACTGATTTTGTAGATTTATCTTCCATAATTACTTGCTGCCTTTCTTTTAAGCTATCAGCCTTCAGTTATCAGCTATCTGCAAAAGCTGACTGCTGATGGCTGACTGCTTTTCTATTTTTTTGCTACTGCTTCTTCTTTTGTCGGTTCAAACTTTGTTATAAGATTTTCAAGGGTACTTATCTGAGTGAAGATCTGGTTATTTGTAAATCCGTCCAGAACTATACATCCCGAGCGGCATGTCACCGCACATGCCCCGCATCCCATACATAGTCCTTCATTTACATGGGCCACTTTCTTTATCAGATTTCCCTTTCTGTCTTTAATTTCATGTTCTTCTATGGCATTATAAGGACATACTGGCTGGCATGCGAGACATCCCACGCAGTATTCCTCTGTAACTCTTGAAACAAGAGGTTCTCTTTCAAGTTCTTTATTTGAGAACATTGCCAGGGCTTTCGATGCCGCTGCAGATCCCTGACTTACAGAGTCGGGAATATCTTTGGGAGCCTGACAGCAGCCTGCAAGGAATATACCTGCAGTGTTTGTTTCTACAGGCCTGAGCTTGGGATGGGCTTCATTGTAAAAATTATGAGTGTCATAGGAAATATTCAGCATTTGAGCCAGCTTATCTGCACCGCTCTTTGCCACTATGGCAGTGGCAAGAACTACCAGGTCTGCTTCCACTTCCACCTGCTGGCCTGTAAGGGTATCTACTCCCTGTACTATAAGATTATCTCCTCTTTTATATATACGGGATACTCTGCCTCTTATATAAATTGCCTCTTCTTCTTCCATGGCACGTTTTACAAATTCTTCATAACCCTTTCCCGTAGCTCTTATATCCATATAGAATATATATGCCTTTGCCCCATGACATTTATGATGGAGCAGCATGGCATGTTTGGCCGTATACATACAGCATATTTTCGAACAGTAAGAAATTCCATGTTTTTCATCACGGGAGCCAACACATTTTATAAATACAACATTCTTTGGAGGCTTCCCGTTTGATGGTCTCTGAACCTTTCCCTTTGTAGGACCTGATGCACTGACCATTCTTTCGAATTCGAGACCGCTTATGACATCCTTGAATTTTCCATATCCGTATTCTGCATATTTATCTTTACCGTACAGGTCATATCCTGTGGCAACTATTATGGCTCCGACTTCTTCTTCTACAATCCTGTCTTCCTGCTTGAAGTCTATAGCCTTTGCCACACAGACCTTTTCACATACACCGCATTTACCTGTTTTAAAGTAAGTGCAGTGTTCTTTATCTATGACAGGAATATTGGGAACTGCCTGTGGGAAGGGAGTGTAAATGGCAGGTCTGGGAGCCATGCCCAGTTCGAATTCATTCATTACCTCGCCTTTTTTTCCTACAGGACATTTCTGGGTACACAATCCGCATCCTGTGCAGATTTCTTCTATTACACACTTGGCTTTTCTTCTTATTTTAACCTTGAAGTTCCCTACAAAGCCCTGTACGCTGTCTACTTCTGAGTAGGCGTAAAGGGTTATATTCTTGTGGGTTGCCACTTCCACCATTCTCGGTGTAAGGATACACTGGGAACAGTCAAGGGTAGGGAAGGTTTCATCAAGCTGAGACATATGCCCTCCGATGCTGGGTTCTTTCTCAACCATTATAACTTCCACACCGCCGTTTGCTATATCAAGGGCTGCCTGTATGCCTGCAATACCTCCTCCTATTACAAGGGCTCTCCTTGTAACAGGCACATGAATTTTATTAAGAGGTGCATTCCTCGCCACTTTGGCTACAAGCATTCTCACCAGTTCAATGGCTTTCTTTGTAGCCTCTTCTCTGTTATCATGAACCCAGGAACAGTGTTCACGAAGATTTGCCATTTCTACCATATAGGGATTAAAACCTGCCAGTACTGCAGCAGAACGGAAGGTCGACTCATGCATTCTGGGAGAGCAGGAAGCTATGACAACTCCATCAAGATTATGAGTTTTAATGGCATCAATCATCAGATTTTGTCCCGGGCTGGAACACATATATTTATAATCTACTGCATAAACTACATCTTTAAATTCTCCTGCAGCTTTTGCTACAGCCCCTACGTCAACAGTCTGGGCTATATTTGAGCCGCACCAGCATACAAATACTCCTATGTTAGCCATAATCCATCCTTTCTTATGCTGAAATAAGCTGTTTTTCTCTTAATAGATCCAGAGCATTGGTAAGATGACTGCCTATATTCAGGTTTTCTACAGGTATACCACATGCCACACCGACCAGTTCCGTAAAATAATAGACAGGTATATTAAAATTTCCGTAGTTGTAACCGTGACTTATCTGTTTCTGTCTCATATCCAGATTTGCATGACAGAGGGGACAGGCAACTACGATACAATCACTTTTATTAAGCATTGCATCTTTTAATATCCTTACGGTAAGTTTTACCATTGCATCTATATTACTTACAGCAAAACTTGCTCCGCAGCATTCTGTTTTAAAAGCCCATTCTACCGGTTCCGCTCCCAGGGCTTTCAATAGATTTTCCATTATCTGAGGCTCTTCCGGATCATCAAAATGAGCTACTTCCGGAGGCCTTGTAAGAAGACATCCGTAATAACAGGCTACTTTCAGTCCTGTAAGTGGCTTTGTAACTTTTTTCTTTATCTCTTCCAGGCCTATATCATCTGAGAAGGCCTGAAGGAGATGTTTTATTTTTACCTTACCTTCATAGGGTAATCCTACAGCTTCTACTACTTTTTTTCTGAATTCCCCATCTTTTTCAACTGCATACTGGGCAAATTTGGAGCGGGAAAAACAGGCAGCACATGGAATAACCATGTCGAGTCCCATTTCTTCTGCTTTTGCAATATTCCTCAGAGGTAGTGCCGATGCAAGATATCTGTTTGTCTGATGGGCAGGTGTAGCACCACAGCAGTTCCAGTCAGGTATTTCCTGCAGTTCTATCCCTATTTTCTTACAGATTTCCTTTGTGGAATTACCATATTCCAAAGCAGTAGAATGTAAAGAACATCCTGGAAAATATGCGTATTTCATTGCTTCTGAGCCCTTTCTTCTTCTGCAAATTGATTACATTTTTCTACCATTCTCTGTAATGCTTCTATATCGCCAATACCGGGAAATTGCCAGGGCTTTAATTTACCCTGGATTACCATCGGCAAAGCCAGATCGAAATCCTTGAATAAATCACCGCTTAATAAATTATAAAAACCAATAAGACCAGGTTCGTATAGTCTACCCCTGAGTCTTACTATTTCCAAAAATATCCTGTTGAATTTTTCCATATTATTTCTTGCCCCTGCATAGCCTTTTGCTTTTGCCATCATTCTGAGGGCATCCATGACTGCAGCAGGATCAAGTTCTCTGGGGCATCTGGTGGTACATGTTTCGCAGGATATGCAGTTCCATATGGCTTTACAGTTCAGAACCTGTTCAAATTGACCCAGATTTATGAGTCTCATTATCTGGTTTGTTGAAAAATCCATGTTCTCTGCCATAGGACAGCCTGCAGAACATTTACCGCACTGGTAGCAGGAGGAAAGGTTTACATCACTTACTTTCTCCACATGGTCACGGAGTTTTTCTTTAAAATTGTCTCCATCTTTAGTAAAATGCAATTTCTCACCTTCTTCTCTTGATTATAAACAGTTTATATTACTGTTATTCGTTAAAACGTAAATTTACCCTTCTTTATAGTTAATTTTTTTAAAAAGGGATATTTATTATATTTATACTTAGTTTCATAACTATCCATAAATAATGACCTCGTAATGCGTAAAGTGTAATGCGTGGTGCGCAGGGATTAAACCCGTCACGCGTCACGCGTTACGCGTCACGAAGACTTAAATTCTAATAAGTTATGAAATACACTATAA
>JAKPQU010000274.1 GCA_029555925.1 Bacillota bacterium | reverse complement strand
CGCAGATGTTATAAATCGCATTCGACCCCGGCGAGATGTCCGTTCCAGGCGTGCCGTCAAGCGAGTAAACTTTTATTTTTTCATCGCCGGGACAGCATAGGTAGATAGTTCCTTCTTGGGCAGGTTCTTCATTGACAGTTTTAGTCCTGAATTTATGTACTTTTTCATCGGGTATCTCTATATTACTCCTGCTCAGAATCCTCAATAGCTCCTCTTCGCCATAAGGAACCCCGATAAACACGCTGTCATCTTTTTTATATTTTTCATTCGTATTTACAGGTTTCAAAGAAGGCATTTCTATCGTTTTATCACCCATGACAACAACATCATAAATATCATTAGATCTTTCTCTTACTATTTTACCGGTTTGCAGGTTATTCGTGCTTTTTTCTGCAGCAATCTTATTTATTACTTTTAACGTATCATAAACAGACATTATTCACGCCCCCTGCAATTCATTACCATATACTGCTCTCCGCCTGATGCGTTTAAAATCTCAAAATCAATTATTCTCTCTGCTGACTGTTTATTCAAAAGAGATATTTCTATTTCCGCCAGATCTCCCAGTTTTATATCCCAGTTCGCCACCGTATTTATCCCGATATTTTCATTTCTTTCAGATTCACCCACGGCAAGCTCACCTACGCGCTTCGCCGTATCATCATCCGGTATCATGTTGTTGACAATATCAGAACTGGCTCTTTCTTCTCCCTGCTGAAGATCAACTGTAGAATATTCGTTTATACATTTCCAGTTGAAACCTTCGCGCCAGATTGTTTGCTGTTCTGCCCATTCTTCCGTAGTTTTAGGTATTTTCTCCGTTACCGTTTCATATTCCTGAGTGGAATCGTAATCGGATGCGGCAACAGGAGGAGGGTCTGAAACAGATTCAGTGTAAGGAGTAGACGGAGGCTCAGTTGTAGTCTCGTATTCTTCTTTAGCCGGGGAAGGAATATAGGTTTCCCAGGATATTTGTATTTGAATATCTCCTTCAGTAACACCTGTTACAACGGTTCCACCAAAAGGAATTCCTATCCCGGTTGCATAAGTAGCAGTTTGCTGTGATTTTATACTGTAATAATAATTTACTCCCCGGCAAACTTTTACACCATCTATAGTCTTTACGTCAATCAGAGAACTTTTATTACAGCTACTCTCCATTCCCGATCCGCCAATTCTGGAAACTCCGACACTATCTACAATCGCCATTTCTCCAAAGAAATACTTTTCGCCTTTATTAACTATATCTTTGGTTGGATCTGCTTTAAAAATAATTGGATTTGATACCGGCATAATCTATCTCCTATAAATATATTCCTTGATTAACAACAGCAAGATGCATGCTGGAAATATCTGGAATTCGCGAAAGGCTGCTATGCCCCTGCAGCGGAGTCCCGTAGACCGGCTGGGCAGTGTTTGGCGACCCCGGCGAAGGGGAAGCAGGAACCGGGGCGGGTTTAGGTATCTGCTTTGTAACCTCTTCGTAAACAGTAGTAGCATTCTTGACAACAGTTTTTACTATCTCGGACGGACGGATTACGTTAATAGTATTAAACTTGTCAACATTATCGGTCTGCAGGCTGAATTCACTTCTCGTAAGGCTTTCCGGTATTCTCCAACTGGCAATCTCTGGATATTCTGTAGGGAGTGGAATTTTTCTAAAAGTAATATTGTTTTTTAAATAAGGAATTTCCCCTGGTAATATAGCTCTATTAAGAATAATCGGATTTATAACGTATTCCAATGCACCTGCCTGGCAGATCTGTTCAACAAGTTCAATAGGTGCTTTTCTCTGACAGTGCAATTCTGAAATAATATCAAAAGGCTTACCCTGATATTCGATATTCAGATACTCTTTTACTACATGCTCGCCTTGATTATCCACGACCTTTCTACATATATCTCTTATTACCCAGTCTGATTTCAACATATTTATCATCACTACCGGCAGATGTTCGTCAATATCCTCATGGAATAACAGGTAATCGTTTTTAGAATCGTAAGTGGTTTGCTTATTCCATGAACTTTGCTGAGAAGTGTATTGATATCGAGTAACAGGAGTAACACCATATCTGTGATCTGTTGAAACAACCTTCGCTAAAGCAGGAGGCGCATCAGTAAAGGTAATCTCTCCGGTATTTGCGTTATAAAACTCTACCGTTAGTTCGTGCTCGACATAAGGATCAAAAGTAACATAATATGCTTTTTCTATACTCTGCATAGGGACAAAGCGATTTATGGGAGTAAAAGTTTTTCTTATTCCATCCGCAACTTCTCTGTAAGTACAATTCTGCACTAACATATATTCACTTATAGAACCGGTCGGAACTGAAAAAGTTTTGCCAGATTCGTAATTAACCATTACCTGAGTGGTCTCATCTTTGAGTTTTTTCGTCAGAGTCAAACTCTGATAAGTCCTGGCATCTATTCTTATTAAAGTCTCCTGGGATACATAAGAAGGGATCGTAGTTTTCCTTCCGAGAAGCTCAGAGAATTCATCTACGCCGCTTAAAGACAGAACATCCGTGCCTCTTTTTTCTTTTATCACAAGTCGGGGATAAATATAAAAACTAAAACTATTGCCTATTCTCCTGCAGTCAATAATACACAGGAATTTTCTTGTTCCTTTTTTTTGATGAAAAATTCCCTTCTCCATTACCCCCGCCCATTCATTATTCGGATTTGTATATTTTCCCGTAAAATTGCAGAGTTCTATGTCCCAGATAACAGAAGAACTTATAGCGGGATTTAACTTTACCATACCAAGGTCTGCAGCAGGTATTATCTGATATTCGCCTGTGTCGGGATACTGGATTGCAACTATAGAGCCAATCCTGGAAGTTTTTTCATTGTAAGTCGGGGGTTTTGGAGCGTCTTTTACCCGAACTCCGTTCTTTATCGTAAAAGTCTGCACCATTGAACGGTAAATATTCTCTCCACCCAAAACACTGCCATAGAAAAATCTTCCAGTAGACCTCTTTTTCTTTCTCCACAGGGCACTGCCATAGAAAAAACTTCTTCCCGCTTCTGCACTGTTTGAAACCTTCCCGAAAAAGGGTATAATAAATCTATCGCCAGAATATCTTCTGTCTATTCCTACCAGCTCTACACTGTTTGAAACTTTCCCAAAAAAGTAAGGCATTAAGTATAACTCCACATGTCTATATAAAATAAGTTTTTATTTACAGGATAATCAACAGGCGGCGAAAATTTTACCCAGAAATATCCGACGCTGCCGCTTTCTATTGCTTCCGCAAAAGGCAAATCTGAATTTACGAAAGTTTCTCCGTCAAAACTATACCAGATATATTTTATTGCTTCCGATATATCTATATCAGCACGGTCTCCGTTCGCAAGGGCAAGATTAAAGAAGATTTCCATTCCAATTAGCACGTTATACATAGGGTTTCCAACGAAAGCTATACCTATCGGAGAACCTTCATTAACAACTATCTGAGCCTGACCGGAGGTTGAATTTACATTTTGAACTACAAGCGAATATAGTCCCGGAGGAGGGTTTTTATAGTAATAATCGGCCCTTAAATCATGACTTACGTCTCCGCCCAGGGGGTCTGTATCAAAAACAACTCTCCCCATGTTACAATACTCAAAAGCAGGTGTAACTTCAGCATAAATGGATGTCAGCGCATTATCACAATTATAGTAAGTTCCATTCCCGAAAAGACACGGATAAGGTGTATCGTAGACATAATTCCAATAAACTTCATCTGCCTCTGGAGGAGTAGTTATTACTGTGCCTACTGAAAATTTTGCTTTAAGATATAACATCTTATAAGCGTTTTCTTCCTGTTTTTTCCAGAGAAGCTGAGTTATATCTCCAAGGTAAACATTTCCAGGAGCAGTCAAACCTGCAGTTCCATCAGCGCTTCCAGATGGAAGAGATGACCAGTCACCTTCTCCATTAGAAATTTCCCACTCGACACTTCCTACATAAACCCCTGGCGTGGTTATATTTATATATAAATTCTTAACCCATTCATTCACGCCGAAAATTACATAATCTGTAGCAGTCTGCATGAAAGTGATATTCCCGGTAGAAAAATCTGTATATTGCCCGGTCGAACTATTATACCTAAAACATTTTCCACGACTTTCCACTTTCGTTAATTTACCCAGAACCGGATCTTCTTTAGCTACCCGAGACTTCTGAAAGACATCGTTTTCGTTTCTTTTTATAATCCTTGCGAAATTCACAGGAAAACAGTTCTGACCGCTTACGGAATTGGTTTTATTGACGGCGCGATGATTTACCATATCCTGCCACCAGCAGAGAGTAGGTATCTGGCCGTTACCCTTAAGTCCGAGTTTCACGATATAATCAGTTCCGGGAATATTTACCCCTGAGTCTATATAGGTTTTTTCAGTTACTCCATCATCTGCCACAAGAATCAAATCTTCCATTATATATCCCCCTTACGCTTCTGCTGATATAGTTAAATCTATACTATACCTGTAATTCTTTCCCCCTGAGCCTTCTATCTTATCGAACATGGGAGGTTCCATTACGCCTATAAAATACCTAGTTACGTCCTGTATTGAAGTATCACAGAATAATAAATTTTTACCTTCAAGAAATCTGGCAATAATCTGCAGTGCAAGTTCATAGGAAATATCATCTCCGCTTAAATTTAATTTGCCGCCGATAATACTATAAGGGTAAGTTATAACAGTTCTTGCGGGAGCCAGTAAATTCCCGTTTAAATCGCAGGGAACATTCCCCACGTAAATCTTTGTATGAGATTGGAGCTCCGGGAGAAGAGGCACTCTTGGATTTATCGGAAATTCAATCTGTCCCGTATTGTCAGTATATGCCAGATAACTCATAAATCTCTCCTTATAACCTTCTGAATTTCACCGTCAGAGCATTAAGCTCTCTCACACTTCTTTCTACCGGCGTCGCGATAGCAATCTGTTTATTATCCAGGGAAGTGTTATAGTTAGTGATATTGGTTGTTGATTTGTAATTTGAAACCTGAGAACTGGTAGTATTATAAGAGGGGGTGTTAACGATGTTTGACACGCTTGAGACCATACCGCCAAGCATGTTCATTACCATATCCTTCATGCTTTTAGTGACGATAGGAATAGCGAAATCGGAGGTCATTTTCTCCATTGCCTTAAAGGCCATTGTATCATTGGCGGGATTATCAAATCCCCAGCTACCTAGATCACCCAGGATGCTATAATTCGGAGTCCAATCCCATCCCTGGTTAATTCTACTCGGATTCACTGACAGCTGAAGTGACTGAGGTGTATTCCCTGTCCCAAATTGACCCGCGTAAGGATTGTATATATTACTTGTATTTGTCGAAAAACCTCCTTTAGTATAATTAGAAGGAAGGTTTCCGCCCTGTCCCTGGGTAGAAGAACGGGGATTGTTCCCGCCCTGTCCCTGCGGCACATAAGCAGGGATATAATTCTGATTACCGGTCGAAGGGGATTTATCTCCTGGAGAAGAATTTCCCTGATCCCCGCTTCCATTACTTCCGCCTTCGGAATCGCCTCCGCCTCCGCCTCCGCCTTTCTTGTCTGCATCGGAACCTGCCCCCTGTCCACCGCCTGAGGTAACGCTATTATATTTTTCTGCCGCCGCCGTAGCTTCTTCTATTTTTTTCTTTTCCGCTTCCCAGGGAGATGTCTGAGAAACTGCCGAGTATTTATCCACTGTCCCCTGTAGCGCGGTATTAAAAGCGTCCTGGGCGGCGTTTCTTTCTTCCTGTATTTTTTTTAGTTCCGACTGCTGCTCCTGCTCTTTTTGAAATGCTTTATCCCTTTCACTCATTAAAGCCTGGTTTTCCTGCTCAAGAGCTTTACTCTGTTCCAGTTTTTCTATATAAGGATCTAAATGCTTTGAAAATGATTTTGAAAGAGCTTCTTCCGCCGACATTAATGGGCTACCTGCCCCAAAAGAGCTTCCCGATTCGAGGTCTTTTATTTTTTGATTATTTGCCGCTATTTTATCGTTTATACTCTGTATAGTCTTTGCAGTATCTTCGATTTCTTTCTTTTTTTGCTCTTCTTTTTGCTTAAAATCCTGGAAAGTTTCTTCCTGAAATTTTTGAATGGCTTTATTTTTATATTCTTCTATTTTTATAATATCCGCCCCGGATTTTTCCCATTCTTCTGCCTGCTTTTTTATAGAAGAAATCTGCCTTTCTACGGTAGATTCCGAGAGCCCTGCAATAGCTTCTTCTATTTCTTTATTGGCCTTAAGTTTTTCTTCTGCTTTTTTCTTCGCTTCCTCCAGACCATCAGCTTCTATCTTTTGTATCTGAGCTTCTTTCCATTTTACAATCTCGGTTTCCGCTACACCGGAATCCCTTAAGTCCTTTTCTTTAGTTTTTAATAGAAGTTTTTTAGCCTCTACCGTTTTCCCTTCAGCTTCAAGGGTTTCAGCCTGTGTCTGTATAGTTTTCTTCCAGGCTTCTTCTTCTGCGGCAGCTTTGTCTTTTTGTAATTTCTTCCATTCTTCCGCCTGTTTTTTACTGCCACTTAAAGCATCGTCTCTGATTTTTTTCTCAGAATCCGCCAGCTTCTTTTTTATTTCAAGATAAAGCTTTCCGTCGTTTACTTCTTCAAGACCAAGGCTTTTATTTGTATCAATAAAATTCTGAATAGATTTCGAATACTGCTCCTGATTAATAGTTTCATTCGTTAATTTTGTATCTAAATCTTTTATGTAATTATCCCAGACATCACGAGATGACTGGCTCCATTCCTGGTCTAAAGACTTTAATTTTTTATTTATAGCTTCTTTTAATACTACCTGTTGCTCACAGGTAAGCCTGTAAGTAGAAAAATAGCTCCTCAGATGATCCAGATCATCCTGATAATACTGAATTTTTTCTTTTAAAACATTATCTTCCACTGTCTCTCTGGTATCTACGGGACCAACAGAAGGTTTACTTGCTTCCGGGAATTTTCCCGACAGGAATTTTTTTTGATATTCGGCAGCATCAACAAGCTTATCTCTATAATCTTCAGCTGTTTTTATATTCTTATTCATTACAGGATCGGTCTGCTCAAGCTGCCTGTCCAGGGCAGAAAGGGCATCCGTCGCATCATTTATACTTGCCCTTAAATTTAAATATGCCTGAGTTCCCTTTTGAGTAGTTACAAGGGTTTTCTCATCTTCTTCAATATGACGCTGAAAATATTTTCTTGCATCTTCGGCCTTCATTTCAATCTGTTGACCTGCAAAGTCAGATATACCAGCACTGGCGCTTTTAGTTTCGGCAAATTTATAAGCAAAAGTTTGTTCGCTTTGTTTTTCCGTTTTTTTTCGTCTGTATTCCTCTATAACCTGTTCTATATCATCTATCTCTTTCTGTATTTCCTCTGGAGATTTCTTTATCACTATATCAACAGGCGTATCATTTACGTTTTGTATAGCCTGACGTAATTCCCTAAAACCATCTGACATTTTTTTTGCTTCAGCTTCTACTTTTTCAGCCTTTAATTTCTCCAGTTTATACGAGGTTTCCAGTACAGTGTTACCCAGGGCACCTATTATAATCGCGGCAGCAGCTATAGGCCCGGCAAAGCCCAATGCGGCTATCTGGGCGGCGGTTAAAGAAGCGGTAAAAGCCTGAATTTGAATAATTGCTGATAATGCAGCAGAGGCAGACCCTGCGATAGCAATTGAAAAAAGAGCAGTATTGCCTGTAATAGTTTTAGTTCCTTCACTCAGGTTGTTGTAAAGATTAATAGCAGAAGTAAGTGTCTGTGTTAAGTTCACAGCGACGGGAATTAATTCTTTGCCAATCGAGACTTTTAATTGTGTTATCGCGTTATTGTATTGATTTACGGCGGCACCATAACCGCCGCTTGCTTTTTCGGCAGCCCCCTTAAAACTATCCAGCCATTTTACTATTGCCTCTTTTGTTTTTACAGAGTCTTTTTCTATTTCTCCTGATTTAGTTAACTCTGCGCCATACGAGGCCAATACTTCTTTTGTTGCACCGTATTCGGTCGCCAACTGCATTATGCCGCCGCGGGTGCCGTTGAGCGCCTTACTCACAACCTCTGCAGCAGGAGCAACGTCAACCTTAAACTCAGCCGCCAAATCGGAAACTCTGGGAAGGAATTTTGTAACTTCAAGATGAAATTTTGTAATTTCTGCCGATGCCTGGGTAAGGTTAATTATATTAAAAGGCTGAGCGCCCATGGCATATTGTTTTATAAAATTTAAGGATTTCGCAGCCTCTTCTGAACTTTTAGAAAGATTTTTTATTTGAGATTCGTATTTACCCATGGTAGCAGCCTCGGATATAAAATCTTTTCCAAGAGACATTAGCTTATCGGATATACCTCTCAAATCCTGAGAAAGAGCTCTTAACTTTTCCTGCTTCGCCTGGCCTGCAAGTTCCTCCATGGCTTCAGGGGCTTTTTTAGCCTCTTCGTTAAATCTCTTCATTTCTTCCGAGAGTAAAGAGAATATTTTCTTTTCTTCACTTAATTGCTTATTTACATCCTTAAGTTTTTGTTCTACTTCTTTCGTATCTGCTTTTAAAACTTGCTTTTCCTTAAATTCTTTATTTAACTCAATGGCTTTTTTCCTGAGATTATCAATATTTTTCTGAACGTTTTCAATCTCTTTCTGAGCTTCTTTACCGCCTTTTGTCTGCAGTATCATCCCTACTTCAAAGTTTTTAGCCAATTATTTCACCTCCTTTCAGATTTCGATTTCCCATCTCCGGCATCTATTCCCGGCTCCGTCTGTCCACTCTTTAAAGTTCCTGGCATTCGAAGGAACAGGAAGATATGGTATCTTTCCTTCTCCTCTTGACTGCCCCGCAGGCTGGCTCCTACCTTTCCCGTCTTCTTTAAGCCATAAAACCATCTGTCTCAGACTGTAATTTTTACCTGCTTTATTTGGATGCACATGATACATGACGGAAAAAGCTTTCGCTATCCCTGTGCTTATATTGAAAAATTCTTCTATCGTTATAGTTCCCGGTTCTTTACCCTCTCCATCTGTATCTGTATCGTCTTTATGAAGCATTGAAAAGCCCTTTAAAAGCTCTTTAAATAGTTCTTCAGAAGAAGCAATTAGTGAAATGTCTTCTCTGGGTATATTTAAAAAATTAAGAAAACTCAACATGTCGTCATTAAGCAATAGCTCAACGGCAGCAAGGAAATCTGCTACAGATAGTTCCTTTAGCAATATTTCCCTGTTGCCATATCTAAAAATTGCTTCTTTTCTTTGAAAAGGGCTACGCAATAGTTGAATCTTCATAGCATTTTTCTATAAGTCTTTTTCCTGCTTCCTGAGTTAAATCAACCTGAAGACCGCAGGAAAGGACATCGTTACCCCATCCTTCAGAAGGATTATTAAATGCTGCTTTTCCTGGAGAGCCTACTTTTTTGAGCTTTGTAATATTTATATCTCCGTTGTCTTTCTTTTTCCAGTGCTCAAAATACCAGCTCTTCGAAGTATTAACACCACCGAAGGAGAATTTCCTGTGCCCCGGAATAACAACGCCTGTAGTAGAGACAGAAACTTCACTTCTATTGGGTATAGCTCCAGCACTTTTCCGCCTGATTGCCCAGGAACCTTCCTGTTCTCCCAGGGCGTAATCGTCAGCATCATAAGGAACAGGAGTAGCATCAGTGCTCTGAACCGTAAAAACAAGATCCGGGTTTGCCTTTTTGCTTATACGAAGGATTTCCCATCCTATCCCGGAAAGAGTAACAGTTCTTTCTATAGATACGCCTTCCTGTTTTGCAACAGTTTCTACAGTGCCCCCTCCGAGTTGCACAATTCTTTCTTCCGGTATATCTTCACCGAGCACCATCTCAACTGTTCCTTTTTCTCTTTTTGCCAGACGTTTGACTTCAGCCATGCCACCACCTGTGTCATCTTCTATTGTTTCAAATTCACGTTCCACTGTAACCTTTACATCTTTCATCATGCCGAATGTCTGAAGATTGCTATAGCCGTCTTCTGCCTTCTCTTCATCATACTCCGCATACATCATCTGCCCCGCGCCAAGAGGTATTTCTTCCACTGCTTTAATCATTAAATTCACTCCTTTTCATAATATGTTTCTGTAATTCCTGTAATACATAGGATTTAAACCCATGAGTCCTTGCACTCATGCAAAATCCTTCATCTTCTCCGGTTTTTTCCGGGGAATATCTTATTAATTTATTTTCAAAAACTTTC
The DNA here is from genome assembly GCA_029555925.1 of Bacillota bacterium. The sequence continues at coordinate 4,761 of JAKPQU010000274.1, read as the reverse complement.
CTTGAGATAAGCATTACTGCGCCTGTTGTGGTAACTTCAAACAATTTTTCGAGAGGGAGGATATTTCTATGGCCAGCAAGAGGCATAAAATTATAATTAAAATTACCATTACCAATCAGACCTGCCACTATATCTTTATTTGTAGCGAGTAATTTATTAAGAATGTCAGGATTAACCAGGATATCACTATCGACAGAAAAAAGATAATCCACATCCATATCAAGCCAGGCAAGGTCTAAAATAAGGTTCCTTAATACGGATAAAGATTTATATGTTTTATTCTTCCTATTTAACATTGCCTCAGCGGTAACAACCCTGTCTTCTCCCCAGTCATGAGGGTAATCAAAGTTTACCTCTGAAATTCTTATATATCTGTATTCTTTTTCATGGGCAGCTTTCCAGTCTGCAAGTATCTCCGCGCTGCTATCCAAGCTGTCATTTAATATAAAATGAAACGAGAGATTTTTCTTCGGATAGTCCAGTCTGGAAAGAAAATAAAGATATTCGGATAATATCCATGATCGGTTTCTTATAGGAGATGCTATTAAAATATTCTTCATTTCTATCATTCTCCAAAAAGGTAATTATGCGCGGCATCTATTATTACATCTAAAATTCTATCTATTATCTTGTCCATAGCTATATCCAGTATTCTTTTACATATTGATTTTTCTTATAAGTTCCTCAATAAGTTCATAACGGACATCTTTTGAATATTTTTCTATGGAAGCAAGGCAATTTTTTAGAAGTTCAGGTCTGTTTCTGGTTACGACTATTACACTTGCTTCATAATTCAATTCATTCTTCGTCTTCATAATCGGGGGTCACCTTTCTTTTTAACGCAAAAACAAATATGTATGTCCAAATACCGCCATCTTCTCCGCCAAATTTTATCTTTCTCGGCCTCATCGGCTTACATCCAGTTATAATAAAACCTGTCAGGGCTTTCCTTACCAGTTCAATATAGCCGTAAGCTCCGGTATGTGTTCGTAACCCCTTGACCGATATACACATAGCAAATTCCAGTTCTTCTATCTGAATGATATCATCGGGAGTTATAGGGTTAGAGAAATCAGAACCAAAAAATTGAACCAGTATAACCCCTCTGGAATGAGTAAGGACATACTCTTCAGGCTTTTCAGGAAATCCTTCTATCTTCAAGGTATTAATCTTTTCTTTCAATCTGTCTACAATTGCCTGCTCTATATCTTTAATGTCCATTTAAATGCCCTTTAAAGACCATTTAAAACCTGCTTAAAAGGTCTTTTGTAAATTTTTTGTCAGCAGAAGTCTTGTTTGTTCTTACGTCACTGCCTGTAATGCCTGAACCGGAAGAACCCATCTGAGCTATGCCGAGAAGGAATTTTCCGTCCTGAATATCTTTTAACTTCTTTATTCCGTCATTGTATTTTGCTCTTATCTCCTCTGGAACTTTTCGTTCCGGTCTTCGTGTCCAGAGATAATAAATTGAAAGATCCACGGATATATCTTTTATCTTCTGTGGGACGGTTGTAAGAGGGAGGGAATACCTCCCTCCTATATAACCGTCTATATCGCCATCTGCTTTAGCTATTGCCTCATCAACATTGTCATTATTAATAGAAGTAGGAATCTCACTATCATCAGACATTTCTATGATTCTTTCTTCTGGTATAACTTCAATTAAATCGTCTAATGTGCAGTAAGGCATAATATCATCCCTTTAAGTCTACAAGAACATATCCTGAAGTTACTGGATAATCATTTGGGTCTCCGGCAGAGTAACCGTTAATAGCTATAAGATCATCGCCTGTTATATTTGTAGTGCCTTCGGGAGTATTCGCCTCAACTGCTTTCCCGTCTGAATCAGATGCAAGAGGAACGCCTGCTTCTGAAATAGTTCCTCCTACCTCTACAATAACAGTTCCGGTTTTAACCACACCGGCAACTTCCCCGTTATCGTAGTTTCTCTCTGTAACGCCAGTGGCTTTTTTACCTGCACCGCAGTGCGCTCCGTCGTAGCCAACGAAACGGAAGTTAATTAGATTGTTTGTTGCTTTTATAGTGCCTACTACACCGGGCTGATATGTGGGTATCATATGTAAACCTCCTCTTCTTACGCGGCTATCCCGGTACCTTTTAGTATATAAGCTGCCCCCTGGCCTACGATATTAACCTGGTAGTTATCTGTATAATTGACCAATGTCAATTTAGCGCCCTCCGCATATTCGAAAGTCATAGGATATCCCTGCCTCTGAACCGTATAACCCCATGCGGGCACCCCTATGTCTTCTATCGAATCTATAGTTATATCTGCGGGATGTTCAGGAACGTAAGCAAAAATACAGCAATCCTGCCAGAGTCTTGTAAAGGAAGAATTTTCATTGCCGGCATCCGGGATATAATAGCTTCTTCCAACATAAATATTTGGGATTTCGAGTATTTCTTTTAACATATCTATGGTGATTATTTTTCTTTCCGAGTCGCTTAATTCTGCCTTTATTACAGGATGCTTCCTTAATACTTTATACGTAGATCTATCCATTACCATTGTATTTATTTCTTCCCCGATGGCATCCGCCACGGCATCCCTTGCAGCTTCAATATCTGCTTCCGGGTCTGAGTGTTCGTAATCACTCCATTTGTATTCCAGAGTAAGCGTTCTCTTATGTCCTTCCAGATAATTATTCAAGTTTTGGGCTTTTTCGGCTATCTCGGCTTCCATCTCCAGCGCGACTGCTGTTTTAGCTCTAAATGCAGCATGTTTTCTCAAGCTTAATTCATCGGGAGCTTCCTGGCCTTCCAGGTAATCTATCGGATATTCGGCGTCATGCTCTTCGGTGGCAAGAGTGATGGTGCTCTTTGAGTCAACTGGAAGCCTATTTGATTTTGCACCAAGCCCCCTTAAGGTCTTAAAAAGCTTAAAATGTTCTTTACCGAATTTCGGTATTTTGGTTTTCATTTTGGGGACTTTCCTTACAGGGAAAAGATAAGTGCCCACCATACCGGGAACCCTGTAACCCCATGCCAGTTCGTTTATAACGGGGAGTATCTCACCCCTTACTTCATCTAACCTTCCCATTATTTATTCCTCACTTTCTCGACAGCTATCTCGTAGCTTACGTTGTTTTTTTCGGCATACTCTCTAGCTTTTTCGTGAAGCTCAAGCTGTTCCTGATTTACATTACTGTAATTTGAATACCTTGAAGTCTTTGTCTGCTTACCGGAAGTTACCACCCTGTCTTTAGTTGCCACTTCACTGAAAAGTTTATGCTCTTTTAAATTCCTTTTTAAGAAATCCTTGCACCTCTCGACAGCATTTCCTTTACCGCCTTCCGAGAAATTATAATCTCCTTTTTCGTGACATATATCAAAAAGGTCTACTACGAAAGAACGGTCGGCGGGAACAAGTTGATTGCCAAGATCATGCTCACAGAAGTCGGAGTATTCTTTCTGTCTTTTTTCTTTATTAAGCCTTTCGACTTCTGCCTTAAGGTTTGCCAGTTCCTCTTCTCTCTGGCGGGATTTTTCGGCAAATTCAGAAGAAACAGCCTGAGTCTTAAGTTCCTGTATTTCCTTATCTTTTTCTTTCTGCTGCTCCATCAATCCGGCCAGTGTGTTTTTCAGATCCTGGATCTCTTTTTCTTTTGGATCCACTTCTACATTTACAGCCATATCATTACCTCCATTTTCACTAAAATAATAAATTAAATCATTTTCTTTTTCGTTAAATTTAATATCCGCGAGCCCCTTTATAGCGGGGTGACTCGCGCCAAGAAACCCGACATGTTTTATTGTTCCATCAGGTCTAAGAGAGATAGACCTTTTTTTCCAGAACCCCTGCCTCACTACCTTTTCAAACTCCTCCGGTACCTGTGTGAACTTAGCAAGGATTTTTTTCCCTTCCCGCTTTAGTTTCTCCACCCAGCCGAAAGCAGGCTTTCCTTCTTCAGGGTATTTCTTTTGAGGTTCATAATCGGGATGACCGATAACTATAGGGATTTCGTCTTTTTGCGGATTGTAACTATTTACCATTCGATCCAGATCTTGATCTGAATAATATTTACCCCTTCCTGCGTTGTCGGTCTGGTATCCACCTTCAAAAATTTCTATCCAGTCATTAAACCCTGGCATAGTCTTTCTCCTATTTTGATTTCTTAAGAGCATTTACTACGGTAAATACTATATTCATTAGCGGCACCATATAATCAGTAAATCCCTCTCCGCCCTGGAGAGATTCCACTATAGCCTTTCCTGATTGAAAAACCGAAACAAAAGTTCCGGGTTTTTTTATGCCGTCAAGCTTAAAACTTACCTCAACCGTCCCTTTATTGTTACCGGCTTCGTCTTCTACCAGGGAAGCATTCCAGTCGTGAATTTTAAGAGATTTATCCATAACGCAATTCTCCTTGTTAATAATGTCAGTCAGTAAATTGAATTAAATTCAATTTATCTCTTTTTTCTTAATAAATCCATTAAGGATTTTTAATAAAAAATCTTAATAGATTAAGGTATATAAACAAAGTAAGATGGATTTAACTGAATCTAAAATACAAAAGAGCCTCTAAAACGCTCTAGAAATAAAAAAGATAAAAGTGGTATCTTTTTACATAAAAATTTTTTAAAACAAAATTAAACGCGTTTATAGTTAGTTTCATAACTATCCATAAATAATGACCTCGTAATGCGTAAAGCGTAATGCGTGATGCGCAGGGATTAAACCCGTCACGCGTTACGCGTCACGACGACTTAAATCCTAATAAGTTATGAAATACACTATAA
>JAKPQU010000273.1 GCA_029555925.1 Bacillota bacterium | reverse complement strand
TGGATAATCTCTTCGTAATGACTGCTGCAGAGGTAAAAGATAATGTAGCCCCATTGGAGAAAAAAGGTGAGGAGAAGCTGGCTGAAAACACTGTAAAAGAATGCCGGAACAAACATGAAATAAATTATGCAGCTTAATTTGTATGAATGGATGATAAATGAAGATGGCAGGAGAATTCCTGGCCGTCAAATTGGCTTGATTACGTTTAGAGGTGATGGAACACCGGGAAAGATTGAATATGTTGATACCTGTAATGAAATATGGGATATCAGGGATGTAACTCATTGCCTTTATAAAGAAAAGTTAATAATATTGGATAAGCAGGCTAAAAGATATTTAGCCATGACGCTGAATCGTCCCATACATATTACAACCGGGTGCAAATGGGTTGGCGATGTTCATTGTTCTTGGAAAATTCAGGCACCCTGTAATATGCCGTTTGGCTTGATTACATTCAAAATTCCTGATGCTTTATGTGGAAATATTACGGCGAAAATAGTCGAAGAAGATTAATAAGAAAGGATTTTTTTATATGGACATGAGTAAAGGCTTCCCCGGCGGTCTCGGGGAAAGAATGGGTGGTATCGAAGGTATTTATGCAAGTGAATTTACTTATAAGACTCAGTCGGGACAGATTTTTCCCGACACGGTGGGACTCTGTGATCCGCAAAAGGGGCAGATTATTTTAAATTCCGCCAATCTCTCTAAAGAACTGAAGGAATTTGAAGAGAAATATAATAAGATGAATTCCAGTGAAAAGGAAAAATATAAAGACCTTCACAGTAAACTCACAGAACTTGTAAAAGAAAAATATGGTGATGTTCTCTATCAGATGATCTTTCATCTTGTAGATTTTAATATGAGCCCTGACAGAAATAAATACAGATTTCTGTCTGAAACAGAAAACTCTCCCTTTCTGGAGGAAAGGGCTCATAATATTACACCTTATGCTAAAGCAGCACGACTTCCCTGGATAAGTGCGGCAGAAACCTTCAGAGAACTTATGAGGAAAAAGATAAAACTCGGTACTGATTTTAATGAAAAAACTTTCGCAGAAAATCTTAAAGATACTCCTTACTGGAAACAGTACAAATTTATAATGGATAAATATTTAGCCGATAGTAAGGGCAATGTGAAATGGTAGGAGGCAGATTATGTTACTTCAACTGTATGAAGAAATTATAAATGACTCTGGAGAAAGGCTTCCGGGACGTCTTTCTGTGGAAATAACATGGGATGGAAATAAGGGAGACTTTAAATACTATGATGTCTGCAGGGAAACAAGGGAAAACAGAGATAGAA
>JAKPQU010000271.1 GCA_029555925.1 Bacillota bacterium | reverse complement strand
CTTGGGCAAGTTGGCTTTTGCTTCTTCCATAATCCCTCAGAACGGGTGGTTTCTTTCGCGAGCAACTGCTGACAATTATTATTTCTTTGTCAGAACCTTCCCGTTCTTTGACTCGTTCCCATCTATACTTTTATGCATAGATAATTGCATGAAAAATTCAGTCAAAATACAAACAATGATAAAATGTTTCCTGGTATTTTCATGATGCAATTGTCTTCAAAATTAAGTATATCACGTTTCTTATTTATTACGTAGTTATTTATTTCGTCTAAAGATTTTTTAAAAATTTCCTGACCAGCTTTTAAGCTTGCTTTATTAATCTTATCATCTATACTTATCTTTGAAGATAATTACCTTTTTTAAATATACCGAAAAACCTTATCATTACTGGTATAATTATTGAATTTTTTTATGTAATTATCTATGCAAAAAAGTATATAGTGTATTTCATAACTTATTAGAGTTTAAGTCGTCGTGACGCGTAACGCGTGACGGGTTTAATCCCTGCGCATCACGCATTACGCTTTACGCATTACGAGGTCATTATTTATGGATAGTTATGAAACTAACTATAATTTATTTATATCCAGATCATTTTCTGTAATTTCTATCTCTACAAAACTACTAATTTTTGCTATCATAGGACTATTCTTGATGTCTCCTAAAAAGTTTTTTAGGAGATTTTTTTTATATTTCTGTCAAGTCCTCTTTTATTTCAACACTTTTTACACTTTTTTAAAAAATTTATGCCTTTATACTCTTATTATTACTGCTTTCTTTAAAACCAGCTAACTTTTTACACAGCCCTCGACAGGGAAAAAGAACGATCGGAAAACACTGTAGTAGATATAAAATTTATAGCAACAGGGCCGGCAAGGCGATTTATGGAGATTGCAAGAGTGTGCCATCTTGATAGAGCGCTCGGTATAGTATACGGGGAATCCGGGGCCGGTAAAACCTGGAGCGCAAGGGAATATGAAAAAAAGCATCATGATGCAATCCTTATTGAAGTAGATCCTAATAAATGGTCAGGAAGCGTACTTTTAAGGAAAATCCACAGAAAGCTTAATATGGACGGCAAGGGAAGCTCTGATGAAATGATGCTGGAAATTATTAACAGGCTCGAAGGTACGGGAAGATTTATTATGATAGACGAAGCGGAAAACCTCGAACCCTCCGTGCTGGCTCTTGCAAGAAGAATTCATGACCATGCCCGCATAGGAATGCTCCTTATAGGCACTCCCCGCCTTGTTCATAATCTGCGCGGCAGAGAAGGCGGCCTCGATCAGGTGTGTAAGCGTTCCAGCGCATCCTACTGGACAGAGTCTTTAAAAATTCAGGACACGGAAGCGATTGTTAAAAGCTGTATTACCGAAGCCAATGCGGAACTCTGTGAGGCTTTTCATCGGGAATCGAACGGTAATGTCAGGGTTCTTTCTATGCTCCTTTTAAGATCCGTTAGATTTGCAGAAGTAGATAAAGTTCCTGTAAGCTCGGAATATGTAAGAATGGCTAAAAAGTTTATAACTATTTAATCTCGGATGGGGCGAAAGCCCCGTCCCGGAAGGAGTGAGATTGTGACAAAGACTCAAAGGATAGAAAATCTGACGAACGATGATTGTATAAAGCCGAAATGGCAGCGTAATTCCGAAAAGAGAACGGCAGAAAGAATGCAGAGAGAACAGGAAACAAGGGAAGCTCAGAGGGAAAGAAATAAAAAGATTAACGCTCTGAAGAAAAAATGGATTAAAAAATTAGAAGATTGTCGGGGATTATATAACAGGCATGATAAAAGACTGGAGATGCTCAGGGATATGAAGCTACCGTACACAAAAACAGATAACTGGGTATCCGGTCGGAATGTGGGGATGCTGGACACTTTAGAAGAATTGATAAAAGATTTATCGGAGATTTAATCGTGGAAAACAGTGAGATAAGAAACGGTAAAGTTGTGATTAAAGAACCAGGACTTGAATGTCCGGTAATAGTTCTCTCTGTAGTTTTCTGGATAATAATTTTACTTTGCTGGATTGGCGTGAGGTGATAGTAATGAAACGGAAAAAGATAAGAACTTTTATTATAGATGAATATGGCAGAATAGAAGACTTAAAGGCAAAAGCTGTTTATTGCTCAACCTTTGCAAGAAAATATGCCGGAAGAGAGGTTTTTATTGGTGAATATCCTGGTGTATGGTGCAGGGATGACGTAAAGAGCTATTTGGCTTTTAATCTGTACGGAAGTTTCCTTATGGAGCTTAATATGATTGAATGACTGACTCTGATGTGAAGTGGAGTCGGGATCAAGAAAAGTTCGAGAGGAAGCTTGAGAAGCATAGAAAGTTAATTGAAGATATTGAAAAATTACAGACAGAGCAGACAAAGAGTAAAACATATAAGGAGGAATAATTTTATGAACCTCAGATGTCTCGGATGCGGAAAGATCGTGGTGACGGATAAGGCTATATATGGATGTAAGTGCGGAACGGTAAATACTGTCCGTGCAATGGCCGATATGAGGAAATTAAGAGAGTCCGGTAAGCCGGGAAAGGTGACAAAGCATGCATAGACTAAGTTCAACCAGTACCGCAAGGAAACTCGAACGTGCTTTTATGAAAAAGTTCGGTAATGTAATAGAGAAGAAATTCTCCTTTCAGTTCCAGAAGGGAGTATGTAAAGCCCATTACGAGAGACGGAGTAAATACGACTGTCCGGATTATCCTAATAAATGGTTTATGATTTTACCGTCTTTGGATAAAAAACTCTTCCCGGAGTGGACTGTAGCTTTATATATGGGCGAGAGTGCAAAAGAAGTTATTGAGAATATTGAAGCAATGACAGAGGAAGAGTTTGTTCGCAATGTGTGTAATCAGGGTGTTTGATATATGATTAAAGATTTTCTTTTAATACAGTGGATTATATATACCAACCCTTTTATCCTGGTTGGATTTATTGGATTGTTTGTAACTGGACTTTTTGAGAAGGAGGTGTGATTTATGCCTGAACGTATGATTGAGAACTGGCAAATAAAGAGAATTCATGCCCTTGTCTCTGCTTTAGGGTGGAAAGATGAGTGGTACAGAGATAATCTCTGTAGTTATTTTTATGTAGAGTCTTCTACAGATTTAACTTATCAGCAGGCTAAAGACTATATAGAGACGCTGGAACGTCAGGCCATATCTGCAGGTGTCTGGAAGCCTGCGGAAGAGTATCGCAAGGAAAAAGAACGGGAAGATATGGCGACCGACAAACAAGTCAGGATGATAAATGCTATATGGAGTGAGATTTCTTACGAGAAGAACAGGAAGAAAAGAGATCTCGCCCTGGGTAAGCTGCTGGAAAGAATTGTAAAAGTATCACATATAAACTTCCTTTTAAAGGAAGATGTTAAAAAGGTTGTCAATGCTTTAAAAGCAATGAAAACTGCAAAAGAAAAGAAAGGTTTGAGGAGAGAAGCTTAATGGTTACGACTGATTATACCGAGGATAGAACAGCCGGGATATTTATGATAAAAAACTGCGCCCTTGATAAAGTGTTTATTGGCTGTTCTTTAAAACTGAGGGATGCGAAGAATTATTATTTATCCTGCCTGCTTAAAGGTATCGTAAGGAATAAAGCGCTGCAGGAAGATTTTAACCTGTTCGGCAGGAGAGAATTTGAATTCCAGGTAATCGAATACTGTCCACCGAAAGAGCTTAAAAAGAGAAAAGAGTTTTATATAAGATTCTACAGGTCCTATTCTAAAGGTGTCTATAACGTAATGAGTTACAGGCCGGTAATACAAAAATCGCAGAATAAGCCTGTCCGTCGAAAGAAAGAAATATTTCATGCAATTTAGGAGGTATTATGGGAGATTTCTTTGGTAATCTGAGCATTGAAGATATGCCTTCGGAAGATTTAAAACTTGTAGCCAGGGCATGCGGCGTGGAAGTAGCCGCGAAACTGCTTGAAGAACTTCCCGGAGTAACTCTGTATGTGCCGAAATCTGGCATAACGCAGGTTAAGAAAAACTATATCCGCAAAAGTTTTAACGGCAGGAATGCAAAGAAATTAGCCATTGAGACGGGATATAGCGAGGTTCATTTATATGCGATTATCCGCGAAGGGAAAGCGATGCCGGGAGAAAGAGATTTAGAAATTATCCAGATGGATATGTTTGGTAATAATAACGGAGGTGTCGAAGGTGAAAACTGAAGAAAATATTGTTATAGAAAGTATAGAAGAAAAGGAATATAAGCCCCAGAAAAGCTTGATAGAAAGAATGGAAGATTATGAGCATGAAATAGAAAGCTTGAAGGCTGAAAATAAAAGACTTCAGGAGGAAGTGTCTGAGCTACAGGCTAAGACTTGTGTAGACAAACATGGTTATACCGCGGGGGAAAGAGAAAAACAGGTTCAAGAACTTATTCAGACATTGCGAGAAAAGGATAATGAAATACTTATTCTTCAATTACAAATGGACGAACTGAGTAAAGAAAAGGAGGAACTGTCAGAGGGGAATAGCTGGTTGAAGCAACGCGTGAAAGAATTAATATCCGAGTTTCAGAAGACGAAACTTGCAAAGGAGCAAATATCGAATTCCGAAGCTGCCTTCGAGCAGGTGAATAAAGAACTTGCCAGGGAGAATGAGGAATTGAAACTGACCGTCAGGGAATTGAAAAAAACTTCTTCTGTGATAAAAGTGGATACAAATGAAGAATTGAGCCGGCAAAATATTGAACTTCATTTAAAAAATACCGAGATGAAAAGGCAGGTAAGGGATTCCGACTGGACTCTTTCAATGATTAATCATCATATACAGATGATTTCTTTCCTTACAAATCACTTTAAAGAGGAGGTTTTTCTATGAGTTTCGATCCTGATGAAATTTACAACAATCTTTCAGTGGAAGAGCGAAAAGTTATAGATAATAAAGTAATAGAAGAACTGGAAAAAGAAAACCCTTACTTCAAGGATGCGAAGGTTAATTTCATGAAAAACACTTTAGAGTTAATGAAGCGAAGGCAGATAATTTTCAATAGATACAGGGGAAAATTCAAGCCTCCAGCAACTGCTATAGTCATAGAAGAAAATGAGAAAGATATAGAGATAAGAGAATTGAAGGAAGAAATAAACGAACTGAAAGAGCAATTAAAAGCCCGTGACAGAAAAATTCATGAGCTTGAATTTACTCTTGATATGTTAAAAGTAAAAGAGGGAGGCGGAAAACATGCAGCTTAGTTTTGCCGTAATGGCTGAAATTATAAGAACTATAGACGTAGAACCTTTGAAATCACAGATGCAGAAAGCCAATAGAAGAATGAAAGAAGCTCAGAAACAGAGGAAGAACTGGTGGAAGAAACTGCCGAGAAAAAGAAGAAAAGTGAGGTGTTGGTAATGGAATCTACCTCTGAGCTTCTGAGAAGGCTGGCGAGCAGGATAGATAATTTGAGGATGGTTGGTGATAATCGAAATGATGGTTGTATTAATTGCGAAATAGATATTCATAATTCAGCTATAGAAATGGCAAGGAATATAGTGTTAATGGAATTGATGGAGTGGAATTAGTAGTGGAAGACAATTGCAGGCGGGATATTTTCCCGCCTGTTTTCATTTCTCCAGGTAATCTATTGCATCCTGCTCAACATCTCTCATGTCTTCATCTGTCAATTCAAAGAATGGTCTTGCTGGAATAGTGACTTTCTTATTCTTCCCTGCTTTTCCTCCGAAATGATGAATAGCAGCGTACCCGGTTTTAAATGGCATATTGGAACCCACTACCGCAGTTGTAGAATCGTAATCAGGGGAAATGCCTCCAAGTAAATTTCTATTTACCTGTAATATAGAGCCAGGCCATTTGCCTATTTTCGCCCTCTCTTTTTTTGTTGAATCCGCAAGTTCCTGCCATTTCCCTCTGGGAAGTCTCGCTCCCTCCGTCTGGAAATTTCTCTGAACTGCAGTATGCATGGTCTCGGAAATGGTTTTCATGAGAGGAGTAAGGTCTCCGAGTTTTCTCTGAGCCTGATTAAAATAATCTTGAATTGCTTTGCTCTGGATTTCGATTGTAGGATTAAGCATTTTTTATTCTTCCTATTACTTCGCGAGCATATATCATGCCGATAGTATTCTGCCCCTGATTATAAGCACATGCAATGAGTAATTGCGTTGACCGGCTGTTATCTTCTTTTGAAATACCGAAGAGGGATTTCAGGTATGAAAGGTGGTAACATCCGCACTGAATATTAATTTCAGGATTAAAAGGATCTGAATTTTCAGGAAGCTTAAGAGTCTTCAGGCATCCCGCGAAAGTCCCTGGGAGTAATTGCATTAATCCTTTCGCGTTGTGGATACTTACGGCTTTAGGGTCGTAGCTGCTTTCCTGCTGGATTATAGCGTCTACGAATTTTTCGTCAAGGCTGTACTGCTTTGAATATTTCTTTATTAAATCCGAATATTTACCTGCTACTCCTGTTGCCACTGGTTTCTCTGTTGGTTTTACATTAAAATATTTATTGACACCTGAAGTAATTGCCTGGGCGTAAGCTGCCTGGAATTCTAAGGTTTTGAGTAATTTCAGATCATCCGGATTGGACATAAATAGTGTTTCGCATAATACGGCTGTCATATCCGTATTAATTAAAACATAATAATCAGCTTCTTTTACTCCGCGATTGGTAAAATCCCATAGGTTTAAAAGGGTCTTGTCTGTTTTGTATTTTCCTTTCTTGATTTTTTGGAGATACAGAACTTCGTTTAATATTGCCTTTGCAAGTTTTTTTCCCCCTGCGGAATCGGGGCAATGATATATTTCCGTTCCGCTTGCAGATGCATTATCGTTCGCATTGCAGTGGATGGAAATAAACAAATCACATTCTTTTTTGTTTGCGTCCTGGGTTCTGGAAGGCAGATCGCCGAGCTTGCTGCTAGATATCGGGAAACTGGTCATATCTCCCTGTCTGGATAAAAACACCTCATATCCGTTGGTTTCTAAATTCTTTTTTGCAAGTACGGCAATAGTAAGCGCTATATCAGCTTCTCTGGTTCCGTCGGATCCGATTGCCCCGAAGTCTTTTCCTATGTCGCCGTGACCGGGGTCAATATATATTTTCTTCTTCATAAAAAATATCCCGCCTCCTTTTTGATTTCATAGTAATGCAGGGCGGGATATTTTTCCATTAAGGAATATTGGTAAGATAATTACGGCAAGAGTGGATGAAGCATTAATTTTATAGAAGATAAATAAGATGACTGTTCCTTGTTGTCCATAAAACTAACAATTTTTTTTACTTTATCCAGGAATATACCCTCTTCTTCAGTTGAGGCATTCCGTAATTTTTCAGCTTTTGCGTATAATCTTGTATCAATAAATTCCCATGCTCTACTTTTTAATAAGGAGTTTTTATCTACAGGTAAACCTTTTGCAAGATTTAAAGCATCATGGAGGTAATTATATTTTTCCATCGGATAACTGTCGAGGAAGTATTTTACGAATAATTCTACAGTTTCTAAATCCTTTTTTCCCTCTATTATATAATCACTTATAGAGGGAAGTATTGATAGTTCCAGTTCCATTTCATCCATAGTCATATTCGTAGCCACCACCTCATTAATTGATTTTCTATTATTCTGTTGCTATCTTCATTTATTTCGTCTTTATTCTTCTTTTCTTTTAAGCTGTTTATAAGCTCTCTGTAATTTCTTTTCTCTTCCTCTCCCCATTTAACAGCTTCTTTTTCCGGGAACCCTTTTTGAATTTTTTCTTTTACTTTATTATCTATATCTGACAATAATAACCGCGCGTGCAGTATCTGTTTATCGTAGGTTTTTGTGGCAAAATGATTTTCTATTTCTCTTATTATTGTATCATTATCCGGGATATTTCTCAAGTCCTGATTATTTATTATATTCTTTAGTAATTCCTCGAACTTAGACTGTGATTTTATCCCGGAGCGAATAGATAAATCTTTTTCGAAATCCTGCCTGAGTTCCCTTGATTTTTCTTCGGTAGTATCCAGTTGTTTCAAGGAGATAAGTTTTTCGTAAAGAGCATCCGGATCTTTATAAACAGGTATCAATTGTAACAGTGCACTGATGCGCTGCGGATGATAAGAGCAATCCTGTCGAAGAAATCTTTCTGCCCTTACACCGTCTACGTTATCCACAGTCAATCGTTCGCTTATTAATTCGGTGGAAGATTCTTCGGTAAACTTAGTCCATCCTGAAATTCCCCTGTCAATAGCATGTCCGGGTTCATGAATTACGATACATTGATATATCTCCCTGTTGTCTGATTGTTCTGATATATTCTTTGCTACAATCTGCCTGAATGCAATGTAATCACCTTTAATGTCGTAATATCCCGGCGCGTCGGGAGATATATCCTTGAAGAGTTCTTTTTCTTCTTCTTCAGTTTTTGCAAATCTTATATCACTGGTGAAATCTTTTTTAAATGTATCTTTGATTACCTGTCTTACGGTTTCCGTGTAATCTGACGCATTTTTTAGATATTGTTCCTTATTATCTTCAAGCGAAGAACTTTTTTCGTCTGGTATATTTCCCAATTCCGCATTGAGTGTCTCTTTCTTATACTGCCTTACTAAATCCTCCGGGTATTTACTCAGGTCTGGCTCCCATGAAGTTTCTCCCGGATTATAACTCCATCCGACATCAGGAGATATTTTTATAATTTTTCCTGTAGCAGGATCTCTCATGTCCGGATTTTTATACACCGTAACAGGTCTCATTTCTCCTGTCTTTTCTGAAACCAGTCTGTATTCGGTGAAAAGCATTCCTTCCGAGGATTCTACTTTAAGCCCCATCCGTTCCAGGTCTCTTTCACTCAAAGCTATTACTTTGCACCGGCAGTTAAATCCGTTCGGAGGATAGAAACTCTTCCAGAAAGGATCGTCGTACCGGAAAACTTTCCCGTTAAGCTTTCTGTGTTCGGGTCTGGTTCTGGAATCTTCTACTGCCCAGTATTGCCAGTATGGACGCCTGTCTATATTATCCATCAACTGTTTGTATCTACCGGCCTGATATGCAGTATTAAGATTTGCCTGATATATAGTCCTTAAGCGATAAGGGGAGCCGAGTTAAATTTCTTTCTCGCCATCTTTGGTTTCAATCGTCTGTCTTCCCCACCAGCCTTTAGCTTTTAGTTTCGGTTCAAGCTCTTTCTGGAAATCCCGGAAAGTTATACCGCTTTCGATAGACTTTTGAACCATTTCCCGGATATCCTGAAGTATATCCATTTTGGTGACTTTAGCTACGGTAAAAACTTTATTATGTTCACTCTGCCAGACATCCCACCAGTTCCAGGAAAGGACATTGCTTTTTTTTTGAAAATATTCGATTGCTTTTTTTGGCGGAAGTCCTATAATAAATCCGGGGTTGAACTTGGTTTCTGTGGCCATTTTTTACTTTCTCACCTTTGTAATATTCGAAAGTCTTCCTAAACCTTCACTTATAAACATGGCTTTACCGAATAAATCCTGCATTGTTTTAGTGTCCATTAGCGGATACTGTTCCGATAAAGCTTCAAGAACCTCTTCGTAGCTATTCCCGTTTTTAACCAGTTCTATTGCAGGTCTTAATAAATCTTCTGCAATCTGCTGCAGTTCTTTATCCGACAAGGCATTTTCCAGATCGCTTACAGGGTTTTTATCGCCCTGGACAGGCTCGGCAAATTGCGCGGGCGGGAATGTGTTCTGCTGCTGCGGCTCCGCTATATCAAAATCTTCTTCTTCCAGGCCATAGTTCTTTATGTAATACTGTTTCGTGAATTTAATACCGGTTTCCGAAAGGATTTTATCTCTCTGTGCCAGTTCTAAATCTACATCTTCTTCCTGCCACATGGAAAATACCGGAAGCTCACCGGAAGAAGGGAAATTAATCTCATAAATCCACTTTATGAGCTGATTAAATGTTTCTTCTACAAGCTTTTTGTCAGAGTCAAGTATGTCCTGCCTTACTCCCATATGGGTCTGACTTGCGGCATAACTCCCTTTGTCTCCTATTTGAGTTGTAAGGGTTTGCCCCAGTATGGCTTTACTTATTTCTTCGTTGCAGAGATTAATCAGTTCTTTGTAAATCTGGGCGGACGCTCCCTTGCCTCCTGCTTCAAGCAATTCTATAGACGAATCGTCTGGGATAACAAATATGGCATCCTGAATCATATTGTCCAGATCCGTCGCAAGGTTTCCTTTTTCATCGTCGGTTGCGCCACGTTTAATTTTACCTACAATGGCAGGCATCCCGTATTTCTCTGTAAAAACTGACCAGAACTGCAATCCGCCCTTCTTGAATGTCACAGGCCAGAATACTTTGCTTAATGAAGGTATACCGTAGGGATTATCGTATGTCGCCTGATGTGTCGGGCAGAGGAATTTATAAGGAGGCAGTTCCTCTCCATATATAGAATTTCCTCTTGAACGAAATCGAAGGGTATTTTCCTGAGAGAATATAAACCATTCGGGAGGTTTACTTATTAAATCCGGGAGTATTAAATTTCCGTCTTTATACCACATAGCTTCCATAGGCTGATAGCCGAATAAATCGGCATTCAGTATTTCAGAAATAATCTTCTGGATGTTCAGATTGTTAAAATGTTTTTCTATAATCTTTGATTGTCCCGACCTGGCTTTACCCCTGTCTATTCCCCATTCTAAAGATTGAACGCCTGCTTTTCTTGAAAGAACACATGCCCCCACATGAGGCTCTGATAAAAGTTCTTTATAGATTGTAATATCTTTATTGAGTTTCTTTAAGACCGGATCGGGGTTCGGTAAGAACATGCTTAATAAATAAAAGTTTATACTTCTCTGTCTCGTGGCAAATTCTTCAATTAAAGACCATTTTTTAGGCATAAATAATACTCCTTAGAATAGATGTTTAAAGCTTCTCGGAGAAAAATTCATATATCCTTTTGTAAGTTCCGTCATTTTTCTTTTACCTCTGGACACTACTTGAATATCTCCTGATGAATTAAGAGAAGCGTAGTTTGAAAGAGCAAGAGCCCAGAACCTGTCTGCGTGACTGTCTGTTTTTTCTGTGGTGTCAAATCTGATATTGCCTGATGCCGATGTAATTTTTTTTACAGAGTGAAGATCTTCTCTTACTTCGAGTGTCGGAGGGATAAATACTAATTTGTCTTCAAAGGCAATTCTTAAATTATAGGCAAGTTCTTCTTTGAGGGGGTTAGTGAAGGTGATTGCTTCTACCGTATATTTACCGAAATAATCCTGAGCCTCTTCTGCCAGTTGCATGCCGAGACCAGTGGCATCGATACAGGCTCTTCTTAATTTTTGATGTTTGAGTATTTTAAAAAGCACTTCTCTTTGATACTTAAAAGGTGCTTTCTCTAAAACCTTATATATACGGGTGAATTTACTTGTACCGAGTTTCTCTAGTCCCCATATAACAGAGAGGTCTTTCTTTCTTCCTATGTCCATTCCGATATAGAGATCGCCTTTTATTTCTTCATCAAGTAGATTATCTCTCTCGCAGGACTGTATCATTTCGTATGTAAGGAAAGCAGATGTTTCATCTACAGGAACACAGCAATATTCCTGAAGCCATGTATGGGCATCGACACAGCTTTTTCTCTGCTCTTCAATCCATTCTTCTTTTTCTTTTTCCGTAGCTTTTCTTCCTGTAATTTTATCGACAAGACCTTCTTTTACTGCAAGCTGTATGGGCGTGGTATGTAATGACCAGTCTAATTGTCCTCTTTTGATGTCTTCTATGAATTTATAATATCTGCAGGATTTCCCATTGTGGGTTGAAAGTATTCTCATAGGATACCCCCATGTAATACATGGTCTTGCCGCTGCCCATAATCTTTCCTGTTGTTCATGCCAAGCGAATTCATCCAATACTACCTTACCGCCTTTTGAGCGGAATGCCTTCGGGTTTGAAGAAAGAGCGTTTATCCTTACTCCGTTTGTAAATTCAATAGAGAAAGTTTTTATGTCCCTGTCGGAATCTAATACTACCTGCCCTAAGTATTTAGCTGCAGCGTTAAAAAGTTTTGCCCATTGTTCTGCGTATTCGATATATTCTTTTGCGGCGGACTCATCTGCCGAGGAGAACCATACGGAGGGAACTTTCTTTACAATGGCATCGCGGACATCTTCATAAGATTGAACGTAGGTCGCGCCTATGCGGCGGGATTTTTCCCATATCTTTATAGTACTGTTATCTTTTAGCCATCTCATTTGATATGGCAAAAAATACTTCCTTTCATTTTTCAATTCCCAGAATCTCCTTTTCAATATTTTTTACAAGATCTTCCGTGAGTCCCTTTTCTATATTGTTCTTTTCTTTAGTTAATTTAATGTCTTCATAATCTTTTACTTTGGTTATCATAGGCAGTATCCTGGTCAGGGTGTAGAGCCTTCCGGCGTCCACCCTTTCACCGGCTTCCCAGTCTTCCTGGATTTTCTTCATGAGTGTTCTTGAGAAAGAATAAAGCTCTTCGTGGAATGAAGATTTTTCCTGAAGATATTTCCTCTTCTTTTCATCCCAGTTTCCTTCTGCTTTCCATGTCCTTATGGTTTTCTCGCAGACTCCAAGGCGAGATTCTATTTCCGAGATGGTAAACTGGTCCTGAATATAAAGTTTTTCCGCTTCGTTATAGAAAACATCTTTCTTGCTCACTGAAGTTCCTCTTCAATTTCTTTTATTATTTTCTTGTTTTCTTTAATCTCTTCGTGGATACTATTGAGTCTGTTTGTAAGCGCGTTGACTTCATTTATATTAATATTCGATATTTCTCCGTCATGTAAATGCAGGTTTAGCCCCCTGGATAGCTGTTTTAATATTCCGCTTCCTTCGCTCTTAAGCTCCAGTTGCTTCCTGTTTAACTCCCCGAGTCTTCCCTTCAATAAAAGCCTCTCCTCATTCATTCTTTTTCTCTCCTTTCATCTTTTCTCTGACATACGGACACCAGGTATTAGAATCTATTTTCGATTCAATTCTTGCCAGAGCTCCTATAGTGCAGTTATTTGTTTCAATTAAATCTTTTAATATGCTATATTGTGTCTCGGTTATTTTCTCGAATATCTTCATTGTTGCGCGATGGTATGCGATCCATATGATAAACAGTAAAATCGGAAAGCCGACATTTTTTGCCAGTTCTGCCACTAGCGTATTCTCCGACATGAAATTACCTCTCTCTTTTTAAAGTGACATTCTTTTTTAAAATGCTCTAAAACCCGTTTATAGTGTATTTCATAACTTATTAGGATTTAAGTCGTCGTGACGCGTAACGCGTGACGGGTTTAATCCCTGCGCATCACGCATTACGCTTTACGCATTACGAGGTCATTATTTATGGATAGTTATGAAACTAACTATAA
>JAKPQU010000270.1 GCA_029555925.1 Bacillota bacterium | reverse complement strand
TTATAGTTAGTTTCATAACTATCCATAAATAATGACCTCGTGATGTGTAAAGCGTAATGCGTGATGCGCAGGGATTAAAACCCGTCACGCGTTACGCGTTACGCGTCACGACAAACTTAAATTCTAATAAGTTATGAAATACACTATAATTACACAGGTTGCTAATAATTGAAATTACGTTGAAATTCTGTGAATGTATCTCACCTTACTTCATATGAAAATAAAAGTTTACTTGCAGTGAATAAAATAACAAAAGAAATAAGGAGTAAAATAACTGCCAGAGTTATAGCTTTATCTGATGAGCCGGCTATAATATGTTCATATATTGCATAACAAAGCAATCAGGTGGAGATGAATGGAGACATTTTATATTTTTTTTCTGACACGATCTTTCACCTGAATAGAGTAACCGGCCTTTAAATTCTGAACCTTACCTGTGGCACTTTTTGTTTCCACCTGGAAAATGTGAATTTCTGCAATTATCTCCTCTTTTACTTTTATTATATTGCCTGTTTCAGGATCGGTTATATTGATGAGTTTGATAATATTAAATATATCTCCCTCTTTAACTCCTTTTTCGGAGCCTGTATTAATAACAACTTCCTCTCCGTCAACATAAGCAACAAGTCCTTCTGAGGAATCTCTGCCATCATTTTGATAGGATGTTTTATTCGTATCTTCTATAATTCCTTCTTTTAACTCTGCAACAGCACTCTTAATGGCAATACCCACTATGGTTTCTTCAAATTTAGAACTGCCTATATCATAATCTTCTACATTGACACCGAATTTGTTTTCTGTACCTTTACCTTCTAAAAAGTCCATTACTGTCAGTGTAGAGCCATCTATAAGGTTGGCTCTCAATTCTGCTATGGCGTACTGTCTTTTCACTTTGATATCCCTGTCTCCGTCCCACCAGTCACTGATATTTTTATCATCTTCTTTTATTTCGATATTTTCGATCCATCCTGTGACAATATACTGTGCATTCAGTTTTTTTGCCAGTTCTTCCTGCAATTCTTTTTTATCAGGAAATTCTTTTATAGTTACTTTCATAACTATCCATAAATAATAACCTCGTAATGCGTAAAGCGTAATGTGTGATGCGCAGAGCCATAAACATGTCACGCATTACGCGTTACGCGTCACGACCACTTAAATTCCAATAAATTATGAAATACACTATAATATTCATAATAAATTATATGATATAATATATTTTATGAATAAAAAATTTACTCTTGACGAAAATTCAATTACTATTCCGAAAGGAACAGATGTAGTATTAAAATCTCCTCAGAAGTCTGATGACGGCTATATATTAAAAGCCGGCACAGTAGGAAGAGTTCAGAGTTTTTATTATAACACCTATGAAATATTAACTCCCGGAGGCAGGAAAATTACATGCCAGAGGGATCAGCTTGTGGTGCAGAAACAAAATGTACTCCACGAAATTTCCAGGAGCCAGTATGAATGGAAGGAATTAAAAAACGAGATTATATATGAAGCTATTGTAGGCTCTCAGGCCTGGGGACTTTCCGATGAGTCTTCAGATACGGATAAAAAAGGAATCTTTCTTTTACCTTTTCCGGCTACGGCAAGTATTTATAACGCTCCCGATGAGATACGTAACCCTGAGACAGACAGTCAGTACTGGGAGGTACAGAAAGCTATATATCAGGGTTTAAGGGCAGATGCAAATACACTGGAAACCCTCTGGTCTCCTCTTGTTACTGAAATTACGGAAATTGGAGAAGAATTGAGAAAAAAAAGATCTATGTTTATTTCTAAATATATCTATGGAAGTTTCGGTCATTATGCCATGAGTCAGTTTAAAAAGATACAGCAGAAATTAAACAGATATAAAGTTCAGAATCAGATTATAGTGATTATAGGTGAATATCCTGATTTAAATATGGATCAGGTAAGTGAAATACTGGCAGAAAAAATACCTTGTAAAACTCCTTATGAAGCAAAGGAACTTATTACGGACCTCTATCAATCTCTTTATGACAGGGGCCTCCTTCCTCAGAGGGGTTTTGATATTCTGAAAGAATTTTTAAAGAACGCCCCTGAAGACGAAATAATGCCGGCCCGTAAATACAGACCGAAAAATGCATATAATCTGCTCAGACTCTTATATTCAGGTATTAACTGGATGACAGAGGGAGAGCCGCTTATAGAGGTTAAAGGTATTATTAAGAAGGAACTATTATCTGTAAAAAAAGGAGAAATTCCCATTGAAGATACTCTTAAAAAAGCACATGAACTGGCAGAAAAATTCGAGAAAGTCTATGAAAAAACCTCTCTCCCTGAAGAGCCTGATTACAAATCAGCCGATGAATTTCTTCTGCTCTGCAGAGAGTGTTCTGCACGTAAATACATATCCCTGAAGGAGTTTAACAAATATCAGGAGAATTATTGAATATGAATAATCTGGAGTTGAAAGAACGAATATTACGTGGTGAAGACTGCAGGACAGAGTTTAAAGAAGGTCTTCTTCGTAGAGAAGCTATTGTTAAATCCATAGTTTCTTTTGCAAATACAGAAGGGGGACAATTAATTATTGGAGTAAATGACACAGGTGATATTACTGGTATAGAAAATCTCGATGAAGCAATGAGAATAATAGATGATCTGTCCTATAATAGATGTGAACCTCCTGTAACTGTCCTTCAGGAAAGGATGGAAGCAGATAATAAAATTATATTAATAGTAAATGTGCCGAAAGGATCGAATCGCCCTTACAGAACTGAAAGTGGTCATTATTATATAAGATCCGGTAATAGAAGCAGACAAGCCAGCAGGGAAGAATTGCTACGTCTTTTTCAGTCTTCGGAAAGCATATATTTTGATGAAAGTACTGCAGGAAAAGCAAATTACAGGGATCTGAATATTGATTATTTTGTTGAATTTGCGAATCAATATCTTCATATTCCTGTAGAAGAAGAGGAACTTCCAAATTATCTCAGGAATCTCAGATTAATAGACAGGAATGATAAACCTACCGTAACAGGGCTACTGTTTTTTGGTAAAAGACCTTCTGATTTTCTACACTATTCCCGCATTGTCTGTGCCTGTATTAAAGGTGATGATATAGCGATAGCTCCTTTTGATAAAAAAGAAATAACAGGTAAAATCCCTGAACTTATAGAAGATACCAGGAGATTTTTAAGATTGTATCTTGTTACAGAACATAAAATCGAGGGGTTTGCTTCAGAGTTAAACGAAGAGATTCCCGAAGTGGCATTGAGGGAGGCAATAGTTAATGCCATAGCCCATAGAGATTATACTATAAGTGCTCCCATACGTGTAATAATTTATTCCGATAGAGTAGAAATAAGAACGCCGGGAAAACTCCCCAATACGGTAACTATAGAGAGTATAAAAATAGGAGGTGCTCATGTTTTGAGAAATCCGACTATTTATAATCTCCTTTATAAGATGGGGATGGTAACGGATCTTGGAAGCGGTGTCAGGAGAATTATTAAACTGGTCAGAAGCCATACAGGTAAAGATGCGGATTTTTTACTTACAGACAGTGAGTTTATAGTGACTCTTCCACGAAGAGAACTGAAAGTGTGAATAATTTTAATGTAATGGTTGAGATTTGAACATTTAAGGTTTATATGAGAAGTGTAACGAGTAACGCATGACGGGAGGAATACATTCTCCTATTTCGTTGTGACCGAAATGATCAGACCGTTAAATTCAATTCGCCCGGAGGGCATTAATTACTATATCTTTTAAAATGTTCATACATAAATTTTACGAAAAATACATAATTCTGTGTTTCACTGTAAGGAGGTATACCTCCATAGGAAGAGACTGCTCCGCTCCCTGCATTGTAAGCTGCAAGGGATAGCTCGAGACTGTTATCATATCCGGACCATTCATCTAAAGAACCTTTAAAATGTATTGCAGCTCCTCCTATATTCTGAAAAGGATCATAAGGGTCTACGCCGAGTGCCTGGGAGGTAAAGGGCATTAATTGACCTATTCCCACTGCGCCTCCGCTCGATACTGCATCATAATCCATAGCTGATTCAATGGTAAAAAGTGCAAGAAGTAATTTCGGGTCAATATTATATTTATGGCCGTAATAGATTGTGGCTTTAGCAATAGTTTCGGCAAGAGGTTTGCCATAATGAGGATTTAAAAATAAAGTCCAGTGTATGATGAATGGGTAAAAATCATCTTTTATTTCGATAGCTCCCCTGCTGGTATTCAGTATAAATGAAGATTTTATTCTGTATTTTCCCTGAAAATCTCTGTACTGCCTGCCGGGAGAAGGTAATAACATTACTGCCGATTTTCCTTCAATATAGCTGAACCGGTCGTTTTCTATTACAATTTTTCCTTTTACTCCTGCTTTGCAGCCATTTCTGTTAAAATCCAGATTACGTGTTTTCTCATTGGTGTAATAAACGGGAATTTCTTCTTTCCCTGTATTCAGGGTAAAAGAATAACCGTTTTTCTTTTTAAATTTTTTTATATAACCTGTCCAGAATATTGACTGGCCGGAATAATATCTGAGTTTTTCCAGGGAATCTCTGTTATAAGAAGATTCTTTTTCCCATTTATGAATTTTGTCGAGAGTCAGGTAATGATTTATAATATTTTTGGAATTATCACTGGCTATATATTTACCTCCTTCTGCCTCTTTACGTATGGTAAGTATAAATGCGATGCATATAATATATAAGAACAGAATATGTTTTTTCATAGTATAACCCCCTGGTATCGTGATGTGTAACAACCATGACCGTTTCGGTCACAACGAAGGATGACGATCTTGTTCCTCCCGTGACGTGTCACGATTCTCATATAAACCCGTAAGTTGTGACTCAATAATTTCGATAAATTCTATTGTTTAGAGTAATATCCTCTGTTAAAATATATAATATATAATTTTTTAAGAGGGAAGGTGTTTGATGTGAGAAATCTTATTTTATTATTATTTTTAATAATAGTAATTTTCCCCGGTTGTTTGAAATCCGGGCCTTCTGTAAAAGAGCTTCAGGAGCAGATAGTAAAAGTAGAGCAAGAAAAGCAGCAATTAAAATCTCATCTGGAAGATGTTGAAAAAGGGAACAGGCAATTAAACGTCAGCCTGGAGCAGACCAGAAAGGAAAATAAGCAGTTAAAGGTTCAGACAGAGAAGATTAAAAAAGAAAATAATCAGTTGAAAATTCAGGTAAATAAGGTTAAAAAAGAAAGAGATAATGCTGTCAGAGAACTGGAAAGAATCTCAGGTAAAGATTTAAATACGCAAAATTTAAATACTCAAAATATTCCTTCCAATACCAGTGAATTAATAGAGGATGTTAATAAGATTAAAGATGATGTATTGAAAGGTGCAGGTTATTAGTTCGTGAGTCGTGAAGAGTGAAGAGTCACTGTGTTCGCCCGGTACCGGTGAAAATACGCGCCACCCGTTACCATTATAACGCATCATGTCATCCCATTAATCCTGGTCAAACTTCTGGACAAAACATTTTTTATAGTCTGTTATATAGATATATCCGTCTACGTCCAGGGCAATACCGCATATCTGACTGATGGAAAGATAGGCAAAATCTGTGCCTGCCGCCCATGTTTTTACGTACCTTCCTTCACTGTCAAATTTCTGAATTATCGTATTGTTTTGATCCACTACATATACATTTGATATATCGTCAAGGGCGATATTTGAAGGGCTGTTGAATTGGCCCGGGTCTGTACCGGAAGTTCCCCACTTTTTCAGAAAGTTTCCATTTGAATCAAATTTCTGAATACGATTATTGAACGAATCTGCCACATACACGTAGTTTGATTGATAAACAGCTATACCTGCAGGAGAATCGAACTGTTTTATCCCTGACCCTTTTCCTCCCCATGCCGTTATAAATTTCCCGGAACTGTTGAATTTTTGTATTCTGTGATTGTTTCTGTCACACATGTAAACATAACCTGCCATATCTACGGCAATGCCGGAAGGCAGGTTCATCTGGCCGCCGGCAGAACCGGCACCTCCCCATTTTGTTATAAATGTTCCGTTACTGTCAAATTTCTGTATACGATTATTCCATCCGTCCGTTACATAGATATTCTGTTCCAGATCTGCAGTTATTCCTTCGGGCAGATTAAATTCTCCTTTACCTGTACCTTTATTTCCCCAGCATGATATAAAATTTCCGTTTACGTCAAATTTTTGAATTCTGTTATTGAGTTGATCTACGACATAAATATTTTTAAATATATCTACTGATATGCCGCGGGGACCGTTAAATTCACCGTAATCACTGCCGGGAGAACCCCATCTGGTAAATATGGTTTTAGATATAACAGGACTTAATAAAATAATTAAAATGATAATTACTATGTTTTTTTTCATTAATATTTTCCTCTCTTTATTATTTATATGAAAATGATGAAGTTTGCACCTTCACTGGATGTTGATTTTCATATTTGGTTGTGACCGCTCCGGTCATGTCTGTTAGACTATATTCCATAACTTATTGGAATTTAATTAGAGTGAAAAGTGAAAAGAACAGGGAATTACGCACTATTCATTTTTCACTACTCACTTTTCACTCATCCTTATTTATAGATTGTTATAAAACTAACTATGTTTACTGATAACTGTTCACTGTTCACTGCTCACTGTTCCGCTCCATACCGGTTTATGCCCTTCTCCGGCAATCTGCTCTGTCATGCCTGTAGCAAGTTCTATCACATATATACCATTCATACTGAAAGCAAGATATTTATCATCGGGAGACCATGATGGTTCGAAACCTTCTGTGATTCTTTTTTCTTTCTCTGTTTCTGTGTCAAAAATATATATGATACCATCTTTCTGAAAGGCAATTTTTTTGCCGCTGAAACTCCAGGCCGGGTCTGTTCCCGTGAAGGTTTTTTTTATGGAAGGTCTGTCCGGTCTTATAATACATAGAGTGCTCCTGTCGTGATTGCAGACTATATAATGTTCGTCTGAAGACCAGATCGGATTAAAGCCATCGCCGAGAACTTCAGGAACAGGGTTTTTTATGGAAATCATTTTTATAGATGAACTATCAGATGTTCTGTCTGCATAAACAAGTTTTTCTCCTGAACTGTTCCATGAAGGATTCTGTCCGTATATAAGAGGGATAGATTTATGACCTGCAAGTTCTCTTATTTGTATTATATCGCCGTTTTGTTGAAAAGCTATTTTTTTTCCGTCACCTGACCATACAGGGTTACTTCCCTTCAGACTTTCTTCGTATATTCCTTTTTTTGTGTTTACTATATGGAAAACCCCTTCGGGTGAAGAACAGAGCAGCTTTTCTCCGTCAGGAGACCAGCCTGAAACATATCCCTTACCTGTAACTCTGTTATCTGTGCCATCAGGGTTTATAAGGCAGATATTCCCGAAACCGTTTATATCTGTAACATATGCAATTTTTGACCGGATATTTGAAAGGCGATGAAGAAAATTCATTCGGTTCATTTCTTCTATATTGTAACGAATATAACCGGATACAACTATTATGAGAGAAATTAATAGGATGAAACAGCATTTCAGAAATGTTTTCATGAGAGAATAAGGTTCTATGAAAACCGGTATGGAGCATTTACCACAGTTACCATCAAGTTCAATCGTAGAGCTGTGTTTTTTCCCTTTCTTCAGTTCTGACGTATCTATAGAAATATCCATATAATTGATATTCCCTGAAATAATATGAGACGATAATTTTATCCATGACGAATTGCTGCAGAGAGTACCCTTTAAAAAACCTCTTCCTTTATTAATAATTGTAAGAGGAATATTTATATCTTTCCCCGCTGTAACCTTTAAATCAATCTCATCAGGAAATATCTCTGCCACAGGTCTGAATAGCACTGTATTTAACTTGATATTTCCTCCGTTTGATTCTATATTTATTATGCCTTCATGAACAGAACCTTCAGGAAGTCTGTCTTTTTTTACAGAGACTTTTATTTTTTCTTCATTTGATGCAAATGTATCGGGAGTAAAGGTGAGCCATTTCTGAGAAGATGTGATTTTCCCTTTCAGCGTGCCTCCTCCTGAATTATAAACAGTAATTTCCTGACATGTTTCCCTTTCATATTTCAATGTGCCGAGATCCAGGAAAGATACATCTGTTTCCAGCCTGGTTTTAGAGAGGACAATTTTAAAGTATATGTCGATATGGCCTTCTCCTCCGGTAGATACAAAAGTTACTCTTTCTCGGTATTCTTTATCGAGTTCAAAATGGTTGGAATTTATTTCTACTGTAAGCTCCTGGTAGTTATTTTCAAAATTTTTAACACTGACTTCTATACCTTTTGCTGAAGTTTCTTTTAACGTCCCTGATAATAATCCTTTTCTTATATTGGTAATAATAACGGAAGTCTTTTTTTTCTCTCCGTAAATTATATCTCCAGCATCGATGAAATCAGGAGTTATTTTAATAAGAGGTAAAGGAAGTTCTTCTTTGAGCTTTTCAAGTAATTCCATTACTGACTGAAATCTCTTTTCCGGTTTTATGTCCAGGGCTTTCATTATGATGTTATTCAGGCTCCTGGAAACAGAAGGATTATATTTATAAACATCCTGAAAGGAAAAAGGTGTCGTAGCAGGATCATTTTTTGTAAGAAGTGTATGGAGGCATACGCCGAGGGCGTAAATGTCTGTTCTTTCATCAGTCTGGCCTCCTTTGGCATACTGTTCCATAGGAGCATATCCTACAGACCCCATTCTTATTGTATCAGTATCTTTACGGGGATTGAACTCTCTTGCAATACCGAAATCAATAAGTTTTATTTTTCCTTCTTTATCTAACATAATATTTGATAACTTGAGATCCCTGAATATTATCTGAGGAGTCTGACTGTGAAGATAATGTAATACTTCACATAACTCTATTGCCCACTGAAGAATTTGTTCTTCTTTTACCGGCTTAGGATTTTCTTCCATTATGGCTTCAAGGGTTTTTCCTTCTATATATTCCATGACCAGATACGGTCTTTCATCTTCGAAGAAAAACTCATATAATCTGGGAAGATTGGGATGGGAAAGTTTTGTCAGGAATTTTGCCTCTTTACCGAACTGTCCTATGTCTTTAGCCCTTTCTACAGGGTCTGAAATTTTATGCATTTCTTTTATGGAAACAGACATGTCTTTCTCAAGATCATGAGCAAGATAAACCGAACCCATTCCGCCTGTACCAAGGGTTTTAATGATTTTATATCTTTTTTTTATTATAACAGTTTCTAAAGAAGTTGTATTCATTATAACTCCTCTATAATATCAGTCTGCTTTTATAAGGAATTCT
>JAKPQU010000269.1 GCA_029555925.1 Bacillota bacterium | reverse complement strand
TGTAAAACAAATTAAATAAGGCAAATTATTTTTCTTCGTAAGAGCCTGTCAGGCAGAAGCTGATAAATGGTTACTAATTTACCTGTAGCGGTACTAAGCTTATTATAACCAGCTATTGAGTAGTGGTCACTGGTCACTGGTCACTGATTAAATGGAGGTAAATTATGTATATACTCGGTATAGAAACATCCTGTGACGAGACATCTGTAGCAATAATGGAAGACGGAAAACATATAAAATCCCATATAATCGCTTCACAGATAGAGTTTCATCAGAAGTACGGAGGTGTTGTTCCTGAGATAGCATCCAGAAAACATCTGGAATTTATAAATCCTGCAATAGAACAGGCCGTTAAAGAGGCACATATAACCTGGAAGGATCTGTCCCTGGTATGTGTAACAAATGGCCCCGGTCTTGTCGGCGCTCTGCTGGTAGGAGTATCTGCTGCCAAAGCCATTTCCTACAGTCTCAATATTCCGCTTATAGGAGTAAATCATCTGGAAGGTCATATAGCAGCAAATCTTTTAGCAGAACAGGTCCCGCCCTTTCCCTGGATATGTCTCATTGTGTCAGGAGGACATGTAAACCTGATAGAAATAAAAGAGTTCGGCACATATGTATCACTGGGCACCACAAGAGATGACGCTGCAGGAGAAGCTTTTGATAAGATTGCAACAGTCCTGGGATTACCTTATCCCGGTGGCCCCCATATAGAAAAACTTGCAATGGAGGGGAATCCGCAGGCAATACGTTTTCCCCGGGCCTATCTGGAAAAAGATTCCTTCGATTTCAGCTTCAGCGGACTTAAAACTGCTGTTATATATTATATTAAAGAACTAAAAAAAGACTCTAAAGAAATCCCTCTGGCAGATATAGCTGCAGGTTTTCAGTATGCTGTAGTCGATATTCTGTCAACTAAAGCCATGAGAGCAGCAGAGAAAAAAGGATGTAAAACCCTTGCTCTTGCCGGTGGTGTGGCTTGTAACGGAGCTCTCAGAGATTTAGTCCGAAAAAAAGCTGAAAAAAAAGCTGTTCATCTGATTTATCCGCCTCCGATACTGTGTACAGACAATGCCGCCATGATAGCCTGTGCCGGATATTATAAATATTTAAAAGGAGAAATAAGTAATCTGGAACTGGATGTTTTCCCGAATATGGAACTTTGAACTGATAATAAAGGATAAATTTATACTCATCAAGAATATTATAAGCATAATTTATATGAGAAGGGTGAAAGGTGAAGAGTGAAGCGTGAAGGGAATATAAATTCACATTCTTCGTTGTAACCATCCGGTCATAGCTGTTGTAAAGTAATCTGTAAAAATATGAAAACAGTGAGCAGTGCATAGTGAGCAATGAGTAAATTTTTTTACTCACGACTCACAACTCACGACTCACTGATAATGGTGAGGTGTACAAGCACATGATAACAAATCCCCTGCCTATAAAAAAGATTGTATTCTACAAGCATGGAATTGGTTTTTTCGAGAGAATCGGTAAACTGTCGGGCCAGAAACATGTAACATTAAGCTTTAAAAAGAAAGACATGAACGATATACTTAAGAGTCTTGTAGTAATAAACAAAGATCCGGGAAGTAAGGTACTAGGTATATCCTATGATACGCAGGAAGATGCAGAAATGATAATAAAAGAAAAATCCATTAACCTGGGTAAAGAAAAAAGTTTAAGGGATTTACTGTGTGCATTAAGGGGCTATGATATAACACTTAATCTTAAAGGCGAAAAAGTGTCGGGTACTGTAACAGGAATCGATTACAGTGAAGAAAGAACCAGTTCGCATAATGTTTTATCACTCTATATAAGTGATAAAAAACAGGTTCTTACCTATCCTCTGTCAGACATTACAGATTTCCAGATAAATGACCCTGTAGCAGCCAGAGATCTTGATTTTTTTCTCGAAAAAAGCATAGGAGAAAGAAAAAAAGATGAAAAATTTGTCACAGTACTCCTTGACGGAGAAGAACATGACCTTTCAATAAGTTACATAGCATCTGCCCCTGTATGGAGAGTAAGTTACAGGCTTATACATAATCCGAAAGAAAATAAAGGATATATAATGGGATGGGGTATAATAAACAATACAATGGAAGAAGATCTTAAAGATGTTGAAATTGTATTAACCACAGGATTGCCCGTATCCTTTACCTATGATCTCTACAGTCCCAAAATACTTGATAGACCTCTGATAAAAGATGAAGCAAGACAGATGACGGCAATCATTGAACATGATATAAAAAAGAAAGACCCGGCAGGGACCATGAAGATACCGGTTTCTAAAGTGGTAGCAGATACCGGTGAATTATGTAATATTCATGAGCAAAGGCCTGATTTATCTGATACTCCTAAAAAAACCTCTCCCCTTACAAAAGTAGAAAAAGAAGGTCAATTTTTTAAATATGCTGTCTCCAATCCTGTTACAATAAAAAGGGGACAGTCTGCCATGGTACCAATATTAAACTATAGCTTCGATTGTTTAAAAGAACATATCTATACAGCCAGGAAAATGGAAAAAAACCCCTATCTTACATTGACTTTTAAAAATAAAAGTCCCTATGTATTTGGCCGTGGCCCTGTTACTATAATGGAAGATTCTTCCTATATAGGTGAAGCTATAATGCCATTCATATCAAAAGAACAGTATGTAAGACTTCCCTATGCTGTAGATGTAGAAGTAACGGTAAAGGAAGAAGTCAGCGAATATGATACCTTTAATAGTTTTGTTTTCATAGAAAATAGTGCCGGTAATTATCTGTTTTACAAAGAAGTATATCACACTTCTGAAACACTTTATTCGGCCAACAACAGCAGTTCCGAAGAAGTGAACCTTATAATAGAGCATACGCCTTACGGCCATGGTTATGAACTGTATGAAACACTGGAACCGGTAGAAAGAACTGATAATTACATAAGATGGAAAATTATTCTTCCGCCTAAAAATTTCCAGATTTTAAAAATAAGAGAAAGAAAAAAAATACACAGAAACGAATATTACAACAATCTTTCTATGGAAAAACTATCCCAGTGGTTTAAAAATCATTACATGGATGAAATAATTTACAACAGGCTGAGTGATATATATGTATTTTTCGAACAAATAAGAGAGATAGAAAAATGGAGAGAAAAACTGGAACAGGATAGAAAGCAGATCCTTGAAAAACAGACTTCTTTTCGAGAACAGCTTCAGGTTCTCGGAGACAGAGGGGATGAAGGAACATTAAGAAAAAGATACATTAAAAATATGGAAAATCAGGAAGACAGGCTGGATGAAATAAATAATGAAAAAGAAAATCTGGCAAAAAAACTTTTTGAATTAAAGAAAAAAATAGATCTGGCTGTAGCGGAGTTAGCAAGAGAACAAAAGCAGTGAGAAGTGAAAGGTGAATGGTGAGTGATAACCAGTAATATATCACTGGTCACTGTTCACTGACATGGGGAGTTTAACAAATGACTTTATCAGAAGGAACAATCCTGAAAAGCCGGTATAAAATAATAAAGAAGATAGGCGGAGGAGGTTTCGGGCAGGTATATCTTGCTGAAGATACTCTCAAAGAATCTTTATGGGCAGTAAAGGAAATGGATGTAGAAGACCTTTCTGACAAAGACAGGACTGAAATAAGAGAACAGTTCTGGTTTGAAGCAAAAATACTCGTAAAATTATCCCATCCGCAGCTACCCAAAATAGAAGATTTTTTCGAAGATAATGAAAAATATTATATCGTAATGGAGTATATAAAAGGTAAAGATTTATTCGACCTGATAAAGTTATCTTCAGAGCCATTCCCTGTCGAAGAAGTAACACAATGGGTCATAAAGATATGCAACGTGCTGGAATATCTGCATAAACAGAAACCTCAGGCAGTAATTTTCAGAGATTTAAAACCGGAAAATGTCATGCTCTCAGATACCGGAGAAATAAAATTGATAGATTTCGGCATATCAAAATTATTTGATGTAAACAGACATACCAGAAACTACGCAAAAGCAGCATCCCCTTATTTCTCCTCCCCTGAACAGTACGGAGGAAAAACAACAGATACAAGAAGTGATATTTTTTCACTGGGGGCTACGATGTATTACATTTATACAGGTAATTTCCCCGTAGATGCAATAGAAAGAGCCATTAATGAAATTCCAATACCGGTTCCAAGCAATTTTAACAGTAAAATTCCGAAGCAACTGGATAATATAATATTGAAAGCCATGGAATTAAATAAAGAGAACCGGTATCAAACCGTGGAAGAAATCACAGAAGCTCTGCTGGCCTGTATAGCACCCGGCGAGAAAGCAAAAGAACAGAAAAAAATCTGCCTGAAATGTCAGAGAGAGAATCCTTATATGTCACGCTTCTGCGGCAGATGTGGTCTGCCGCTAATCGAAATGGCAGAAGAACCGAAATTTACTCCTGAGCCGGAAGAAAAAATAGAACCATTACCGGAAACTATCTATTCAGGAAGTAAATTTATTTTTATTCACGGGTCAAATGAAAATCCTGTAAGGATACTGAAAAAAACACGGGGAGCAGAAGAATATACTGAACAGATAATTACCGGTCCTGCCATAATATCCAGATATCATTATTCAGTAAAGACTTCACTATTAGTTCCGGAAGAGAGTAATATTATACATTTAAGGCAATTTTTTATAATTCCTGATAAAAAAATATATATGTCCTGGGAAGAAATTAAATTGTTTTCCTTCAGCCCCGGACTGAAGGGGGAAAAACTTAAAATTGTCTTACAGGGCAGAGATAAAAAAGAAATATTTTATGAATATATAATGGAACTGGATGAGGAAGGCATATCCTATAAAGTTCTACCTCCATGTAAAGATGGAGAGTATATTCTCAAAATAATAAAAGCAGATACCATTCTGGATGAAATATTTTTACATGTTTATGAAAACCTTCCTCCGTCACTGGATATAAAAATTAACTATTACAGAGTGGATACAAATACAGAAGAAGGTAATTCCTTTACTGTAGATTTATATTTATCAAAAGACGGTTTACCCTTCAACGGATTATTAAAAGTGATTCTTTTATGTAACGATAGTCTCATTGCAACCGTGAGACCTGATATAGAAGAAGGAAGATTTAACTTTAAATTTAATACCGGTAATGATACAGGGCCATTTATTTTAAAAGGAGAAGGAACTGGAACGTTTCAGTTGTTTATTCCTGAGAAAGAAAGAGAAGAAAAACATATAAACATTGGAAATTACTTTGAAATTGCTCCGGCAGAATTACCGGGCAGAACCGACAGAGGAATTTTCTATAAAAAGCTTACCGGCACAGATAATATTATAGAATTCCAGGAACTGGAAGGGGAAACAGGAAGGATAAAAGTTCTGGATGACCTGGATATCATGCAGATTGCAGTAATTAATCCTGTTGACGGGGAAAGCAACATATATGATTTTAATAACATATCAAAGAATTCTCTTTTAGAGTTTCAAACTTATTCACCTTATTGCCTCGTACATACAGGGATATGGAAAAATCAGCCATTGGAAACTGTCGGAATAATTATAAGTCCAATAAAATTATCCCCATTGATGGACGTTAAACAAAAAGCAGTTCCGGGAGAAGAAGTGGATGTTATAATTGAAACAGAAGGAATTTACAGATGTCTCCTCCTGGTAACGGACTTTGAAATCCAGGATTCCCCTATGTTACGAAAGATTACCCGTGATCTCTATCATAATATTAAGAAAAATATAGAGCTAGAATCAGAAGAAGCCGGTAAAAAAGATAATGATACATATCATGTAGAACCTCTTATAAAAGACAGAGAAGGAGAAATCATATATTCAGAGTTATTCACTCTTGACAGAACAGCGAAAAAAATAATAAAAATGCCGGACAAACCCGGTTTATGTCATATTTATTCTTATATCTTAAAGGCTACGGATTATAAGATATTACACAGAACATTGATTATTGAAGAGAATATATTTATAGAATTTGACCTACCCAGAATGATGAACAGAGACGACAGGATTACAGGTAAAATTTACTTTTCTTCTCCAGAAAATGCAGATCTCCTTATAAGTACAGCCAGTGATTATTTTGAAGGTACAGTTTCCGGCACAGGTTCTACAGATTTCGAAGTGTCCCAACCCGGGGAGATAACAGGAGAACTTTCATCGGGCAACAGACACTGGAAGGTTACACACAGGATTTCACCGGGAGCTATTGAAAACATTACCTGTTCAGAGATAACTTTACTGAGAAAAGGAGAAGTAATTGAAGGAGAGAATATTAAAATATATCCCGGATATCAATTGCTGGCCAGGTCTATAGAAGCTATACAGAATTTTTCACTGGAATCATCGGAAGTATTGAGCAGCAAACTTGCCGCGATGGCCATAAAGTATAAGCTTCTGTCACATAATGACATAACCGGCGACATAAAGGAGCTGGAAAATAATATAAATTCCGGCCTTACACTGCTGAATATATTCGTCCATGACGGACTCTTCTCATTATGGGAAGAAAGTAAGCCTTCAATCGATGTTTCCATAAAGATATTGAGTAATATGAAACATTTTCTGGCTATTCCTTTTCCCCTGGCCCACAGATTAATAGAAACCTGTACAGAAGCTCTTTTAAATAAAGGTGTAAGAAAATATGCTCTCACCGGTATAAATGCCAGATTTATGCCTATGTCAGGTAAAATAGAAACTCCCATATTAAACTATCTCTATGGCCCTCAGTCCATTAAAGGACAGATGGCAGAAATCATTAAACTCCTCGCACTGAAAGACGGAGACGGCTATTACTGGAAAGGAGATGATTTCTGGGGAGGTAATCTGGAAGCTACATGTTATGCCATTAAGGTTATGCATCTCTGTAAGGAAGAAGAATTTTTCAATAAAGGTTTAACATTTATTCTGAAACAATTAAAGAATGAAACCCTTAATTCTACATCTGATACCCTTTCATTCATAGAATTATTATCGGAAATTAATCTTACCGGGAGTCATACATATCTGGTAAACGGTGAATTAAGCAGCGATACGTCCATAATCCATGGTAAAATAGAAGCTCTTGAGAACATGGTTATAGTAAAAAAAGACCGGGAAAAACAGATAAATTACATGGAAAAAGCTAAAAAAATCCCCTTATCTATTGATGTTGTACCTGACAGAGCTATTATCGGAGAAGCAATCTCAATAATTATAAAACCCAGGATCAAGACCCTCTGCCCCGTAGCAAAAATATTCCTTCCCGGCAATATAGATCTTCTGGACATCACACCGGGAATTCAAACTGTCACATTGCCGGTAATAACGGATAGCCTGGAAATAAAAGCCCTGGTCGTCAGAAAAGGGAAGGGGAAAATACATGCCGTAATAGAAGATTTTTACAAAAGTGACTACTGCGGATACGGTGAAAGTGTTGATATTATAACAGGTGAGTCGTGAGTCGTGAAGCGTGAGTCGTGAGTCGTAAAATGAAAGGGAGAATATTATGAACTTATCACAGAAGACTTCTTTATTTGAGCAAATAGAAAAAACATGTTTAACATTTCTCTCAAAAAATATAACAGAAGAAGAATTCAGGCAACAGGTAGAAAATCTTAAACCTTCCTTAATAGAAAGAGAGAAAAAAATCTTGATTACCTGTCCAC
Source organism: Bacillota bacterium (assembly GCA_029555925.1). The sequence goes on along the minus strand of JAKPQU010000269.1, from coordinate 22,260 downwards.
ACAGGAAGATAAGATAGGAAAAGAACAGGCACGAGAACTGCGTTTGATTTTTATGGAAGCTATAAAAGAGTATAACCAGGCAATAGAAACACTGGAAACATACTTTACAGACAAAAATAAGGGACACGTTGAAAAGGGATTGACTATCGCTACTAAAGCAGATAAAAAAATTGTGTATTATCAGCAGAAATTACAACAACATGATATAGGCTCCACAGAAGAAGATTTCGATATGCAAAAGAAGCCAAAAAATATTTTTAGAAACCTTACACATAATATATACATACAGACCCATATTCAATCACCTTATATGCTTGTAGCTCCGGCGAAAGCCCCGGCTCCTGCAATAAAAGCTGCCGTTGAAAAAAAGATTACTGCCGATCAGTTGTCCCATATAGCAATTTTTGAGGGATTAACAGGGGATGAACTGGAAGACATAGCCGCATCAGTAGAATATAAAAAGGTTCCTGAAAATACTGTGTTATTTAAAGAAAATGATCTGGGGAAAGAGATATATATAATAAATTCTGGCAGAATATCGATAAGAAAATCCAACCGAAAGGAACATGAAAAAGAAGAAGAACTGGTAATACTGGGGAAAGGCTCGATAATAGGAGAAATGGCTGCACTGGATGGAAGCCCCCGTTCGGCTTCAGCTATTGCAGTACTCGGAGAGGCGGAATTATTCAAAATTACTATCCAGAATTTCATGAAGCTTATGATGAAATATCCCGGAGTAAGTATTAATTTAAACAGAATCTTCTGTAAAAGACTCAGAGAAATCAACGGAAAGTTAATGGAATATCTGGTTGGTAGTGAAGGGTGAAAAGTGAAGGGTGAGTCGTAGGGGCGCCCCCCCCTGTGGTCGCCCGGTACCGGTAAAACACTCATCACGCATCACGTCTCACATCTCACGTCTCACGATTACCTTAATTTCTTCATAGAAGCCATCAATACTAAAATTGCAATGGTAAGCACATAAGGGAGTGCGAGTAATAATTCATGTGGGAAATTATAGCCGAGAGCCTGCAATCTTAGCTGAAAAGCATCGGCGAGACCGAATATTAAAGCACCTGCCATAACATAAAAAGGTTTCCACCGTCCGAATATAACACAGGCAAGTGCAACAAAGCCCCTTCCTGCCGTCATATTATCTACAAATACTCCCAGATCCTGGGCCAAAAATGTTCCGCCAAGGCCGGCCAGCAAACCTCCCAGTGTAACACATATATATCTCGTAAAGTAAACATTTATACCCATGGAAGATGCAGCAGCAGGATATTCTCCTGCTGCTCTGATTTTCAATCCGTAGTTTGTTTTATATATAATAAGAGAAGAGAAGAGTACAAGAAAAAATGTTATATATACGAGCAGGTTTTGTTCGAATAAAACAGGGCCCAGAAAGGGAATGTCATGTAAAAAAGGAAGAGGCACACGGGGCAATGTTTTTATTTCGGGAGGCATCATGGTAATACCGAGAATTATCCTGAAAGAAAAAGCTGTCAACCCCATAGAAAATAAATTTAATACAATGCCGCATGCAATCTGATTTGCCTCGAGTGTTATGCAGAGAAAAGCCATAAAAAATCCCATGAGAGTTCCTGCACACATACCGGAAACTATGCCGAGAAATATATTTCCCGTATAATAGGTACCGATAAACCCTGCCAGACATCCCGTCAGCATAATACCTTCCAGTCCTATATTAATAACACCTGATAGTTCGGAATATATTTCTCCTATTGCAGCAAGAATTACAGGTGCAGCCATTCTGATTGATGCTGATAGTAAACCGGTTATAAATACTATTGTAAAAATCTGCTCTGCCATAATCTGATTAATTTCTTTTCTAAAATCTCACTTCCGAGTATAAAAATTACCATCATAGACTCTATAACACTTACAAGGGAAGAAGGGATACCTGTAGTTCTCTGCATAAACCCTGCTCCTATCTCAAGAGAAGCGAAAACTATTGCAGAAATAACAACACCTGCAGGATGAAGTCTGCCCAGAAGTGCAATAATAATGGCAGTATATCCGTATCCGGGAGATATACCATCGAGTAATCTGTGATGAATACCGCATACATCGCCCATACCGGCAAGTCCGCACATACCACCGCTTACACATGCAGTTAACAGTAATGTAGCAGATACATTTATTCCTCCGTAAAAAGCAGCCCTGGGACTGGCTCCAGATACTCTAATATTATAACCTGCAACAGTTCTGCTGAATAAAAAATAAATTATGAGAGAACATAGTAATGCAATTATTATACCGGCATGTAATCGAGTTCTTTCCATAATAACAGGCAACATTGCTCCCTGAGAAATCTCCTGTGTCTGAGGAAGATATCCATGAGTATCTCTGAATGGCCCGTGACAGACATAACTGGCAATATATATAGCAATATAATTCATCATCATTGTAAGGATAACTTCGTTGATATTCAGGACAGCTTTAAGTAGTCCCGGAATAAAAGCCCAGAAAGCACCTGAAATAAAACTGATTACAATAACAATTAAAAGTAAAGCAGGAGAATTCCATTGAATGAGAATACCTGTTACTGCCGCCGCCGTCGCACCAGCATAGAGCTGACCTTCTGCCCCTATGTTCCAGAAACCTCCTCTGAACGCCACAGAAACACCAATTCCTGCAAGGATAAGGGGTATGGCTTTAACACATATCTCGGCTATCCTATCATACGCCGTCCATGTTCCTTTAAATATCGTAATAAAAACATTCACAGGACTGGCACCGGCTGCAAGTATAAGAAGGGAGGAAAAAATAAAGGTAAAACATATGGATAAAAAAATATTAAATATTTTTATAAATAAAGCTATGTCAAATTTTTTTAAATTTTTTTTAATCATCATTTATTCGTAATGCGTGACGCGTGATGCGTGATTTTCCGGGTACCGGGCAGAACCGTATTCGCCCCTGCTCTTCACCGGTCATTGCTCACTGGTAACTGTTCACTGTCCACAGAAAAAACCCCTGCCATAAGAAGGCCTACCTTCTCTACACTGGCTTCACTCTGCGAAAACAGTCCGACTATTTTCCCTTTATACATAACACCTATAGTATCACTCAATGAAAATATTTCATTTAAATCGGTAGATATAAGAAATATGGCTGTTCCTCTATGACGCTCCTCTATCAATACGTTATGAACATATTCTATAGCGCCCGGATCAAGTCCTCTTGTAGGATGAACAGCCACTATAAAAATGGGATTTTTAGATAATTCCCTGGCTATGATGAGTTTTTGCAAATTTCCTCCTGACAGTGAATCTGCAAAAACTTTTGTATTACCTGCCTTTATATCATATTTTTCAATGAGATTTTCTGTAAATTTATTGACTTTATTCCAGTCTAACAGTATGTTATTATAAAAACAGGGGCAACCAATGATAGCATTCTCTTCCAGGTTAAAGTTTGCCACAGTACCTGTTAAATTTCTGTCTTCAGGTATATGAGACACATGAAGAGCATTTATCTGTCCCGGAGAAAGACCTGTTATTTCAATATTGTTTATAAATATCTTACCTTTTTTTACTTTTCTCATACCTGTAAGAACTTCTGAAAGTTCTTTCTGGCCGTTACCATCAACGCCTGCAATACCAAATATCTCTCCCTGTCTTATAACAAAATTCACCTGCTCGATTACCGGCAGTTTTCTGTCATCTACGACAGAAATATGTTCCACTCTGACAACAGGTAAGGCTTCTTTATGTAAAGGTAATTTTTCCGCAGGTAAAGATATGTCACGACCAATCATCATTCTGGCAAGAGAATGTTCATTCACTTCAACGGTATTTACCGTATCGATCTTTTTACCATCTCTTAAAACTGTTACCCTGTGAGTAACTTCCATTACTTCTTTTAATTTATGCGTTATAAATATTACGGAAAGACCATTTTTAATTAATATTTTCAATATAGAAAAAAAATCTTCACATTCTTTCGGAGTAAGAACTGCTGTCGGTTCGTCCAGAATGAGTAACTTTGCTCCGTAATAAAGAGTTTTTAATATTTCAACTCTTTGCTGTTCTCCCACTGAAAGCTGCCATATATAAGCATCAAAGTCTATGTTAAAACCGTATCTATCTGACATTTGCCTTAAATGCTTCTTAATAGATTTTAATTTAAAAAAAGACAGGAGCGATGGTTTCAAACCTGTAAGAATATTTTCAATTACTGTAAAGGAAGGCACAAGCATAAAATGTTGATGAACCATTCCAATACCAAGATTTATAGCATTACATGGAGATTTTATCTTTACACGGTTGCCGTTAAAATAGATCTCACCATCATCTGCTTCATACATACCGTAAAGTATCTTCATAAGGGTTGTTTTCCCAGCACCATTTTCACCCAGGAGACCATGAATCTCCCCTTCTCTCAGAGAAAAATCTATCCCGTCATTTGCAATAACATTAAAAAAACGTTTTGTAATATGTTTCATATCTAAAATATTATACATATTATATTATATTCCATACTAGCCAATAATAGACCTGTCAATTTATAGTGTATTTCATAACTTATTAGAATTTAAGTCGTCGTGACGCGTAACGCGTGACGCGTGACGGGTTTAATCCCTGCGCATCACGCATCACGCTTTACGCATTACGAGGTTATTAATTATAATTGGTATGAAATTAACTATAGTGTCCCATTCTACTCACTATTAACTATCTCCTGATAGCTAATACCAAATTGCTTTAATTAAACTGAATAATTTGAATAATAGGTAAATACTGTTATAACAGTTACAGCTTATATCATGCTACTTTGCATTATAATTCAATAAAATATACCTGTGCTGCCGTGATATTTTTTTCTCCGGAACACCAGGCAGGCAGACTACTATGTCTAAAGCTAAATAGTATAAAAAGAAGGATTTTCAGTGATTTTGTAGAATAAAATAAAGGTATAAATTTTATGGAGGTAAGAAGAATTTTATGCAAAAAGGTGACAGACTCTGGTTTAAACAGAAAAAAATTTCCGGCACTTTATACAACAACGGTACATTAATAGCCTGTAACCCGGATGACACAATGGATGTAGATATAGGCGTAACAGTACTTGTAGTTAAAGCAGATGATTTACTAGAATCTGAAGGGTTAGAAGATTTAAACGGGATAAAGGTTATGTCAAACAGAAAACAGCGCCGTTCCCTGCTTCCTTCTGCAGCTTGATTTTATGAAAGTACAATCTTATTTTATTATCCTTAATGAAATATTCAGACAGACATTTTTTACAAAATCAGATTATGATTTCATATGTACATTTACGAGCAGCACCCATAAAAATTTCAAGAACATAAAAAAAGATCTCTATGAAGATACAAATTTTATCTCTTCCATTGAAAAGAAATATTATCAGATAAGAGGGAAAAAACTATCTCTTCTTAGATATGAAGAGTGGAATCGTTTATTGTATTATCTTATAAGGCTTATGAAACCTGAAATAATCGTAGAGACAGGGGTTTTTGACGGTATTACGACATCTTTTCTCCTTAAAGCACTGAAGGAAAATAACAGGGGCCATCTCTATTCTATTGATCTGCCTGCTTATGAAACGATAAAAGGTAGCACCCATAAAATGAGGTTCACCACGTTGCCAGGGGCCTGTGATGTGGGGTGGGTCATTCCGGCGGAATTGAAAGACAGATGGACTCTCTACAAAGGCTCAAGCAGAGATCATTTAAAACCGCTCCTTGACAGGCTCGGACATACAGATTTTTTTCTTCATGACAGCCTTCATACTTATGAAAATATGCTCTATGAATATGAAACTGCCTGGCCCTATATAAGTGACGGAGGCATACTTGCCAGTGATGATATACTCTGGAACACTGCCTTCTACGAATTTGCCGGGAAGATAAAAAGAGATTATATGAGTAAATATCATTTTGGTATCCTGAAAAAATAGTGAGAAGTGAAAAGTATGTAAAATCCTATTTTTTTCACTCTCTATATACTGGCAATCAAAAAAAGAAATTAAAAAATCTTGCTTTTTAATAAAAAACATGATATAATTTATCAGTTTCTTTCAAGAAGAAGCCGTCAGCTTCTCTCCTTATAGCTATTGCTCTTAAGGAACAATATGTTAACTTTAATATCTTTTATGGAGAGATAAACGGCTTATGCCGTTTTTTTTATTGATTAAATAGCCGAAGGGAGGTGTCAACCTGGTTTTATAAGAGGTTAAAATTAACCTTATTATAATATAACCAGGGGAGACCATAGCTAAAAAATTAAGAATAAACGATCGAATTCGTACTAAAGATGTTCGTCTTATCTCCGATACAGGGGAGCAACTTGGAATAGTTTCTATAGATGATGCAAAGCGTATTGCAGAAGAAAAATCTCTTGACCTTGTAGAGGTTTCTCCGACTGCAAAACCTCCTGTGTGTCGTCTTATGGATTACGGAAAATTCAAATATCTCCAGAGTAAAAAAGACAGGGATGCCAGAAAAAAGACCAAAACAGTAGAGATGAAAGAAGTAAAAATGAGGCCCAAAATCGGTCTTCATGATTTACAGGTCAAAATAAAAATGGTAGGAAGACTGTTAGAAGAAGGGGATAAAGTAAAAGTTACCGTAATATTCCGCGGAAGAGAAGTTGCCTATACAAATACGGCAACAGAACTTCTGGATAATATAGCTAAAGAAGTCGAAGCTTACGGGGTTGTTGAGTCAAAACCGAAATTAGAAGGTAAAAATATGGTTATGATTATGGCCCCTCAGGTAAAGAAATAAGGTTCTGCAATTCGATCATAAAGGACATATAGAGGAAGTTTTCAGTTATAAATACTGAATAATATATTTATAAAGATTATCTGCAATAATGATAGATCTGTTATAATTCATTTGATTAAAAAAAGAAAGGCAGGTGTGAAGGGTTTTTAGAAACTCTGTAAAATGCCGAAAATGAAAACCAAAAAAAGTGTATCTAAAAGGGTTAAATCTTCAGGTAGCGGAAAATTAGTAAGGACCAGAGCATTCAGCGGATGTCACCATATACTTACCAAAAAAACTTCAAAAAGAAAAAGAAAATTCAGAAAAGCTGCCCTGGTTAGCGCCCCTGATACAAAAAGGATAAAAAAATTAGTTCCAGGTATTTAGAGAGAGCATCACATAAGTTGTGTAAATCTATATTTTGCATATATTTACCCGGAAAAAGATGTTTCCTTTCTATTAGAAATTTTGAAAGGCAGGTGGACCTTTAGGGTGTCTAAAGGATAATTATGTCTAGAGTAAAACCAGGTAAGACGACCAGAAGAAAGCATAAAAAAATACTCAAACTCGCAAAAGGGTATAGAGGAGCAAGAAGCAGAAGATACAGGTGTGCAAATGAAGCAGTATTACATGCCCTTACCTATGCTTACAGGGATCGTCGTGCCAAAAAAAGGGACATGAGAAAACTATGGATTACCAGGATAAATGCAGCAGCCAGAATAAATGGTTTATCTTACAATAAATTTATGTTCGGCCTGAAAAAAGCCGGTATAAACATTAACAGGAAAGTGCTGGCAGATCTCGCTATTACAGATAGTGTTGCCTTTGCTAAACTCGCTGAAACTGCATCCAGAGGACTGGAAAGTTAATAATTTTGCTCCATAAAATAGTGAAGGGTTTTTTATATACCCTTCACTATTTTATTATTATTTAATTAGTGAATAGTAGGGGGGGAGGGAACCACTGTGTTTGCCCGGTACCGGTGAAAACACGCATCACGCATCACGCATATGATAACAGGTCATGACAATCCAAAAATAAAACTCCTTAAATCCCTGTTAACCACACAGGGCCGTAAAAAAAATAGCTCCTTCATAATAGAAGGATTTAAGCTGTTCCACGAAGCTTTAAACTCCGGCAGCCATATAGAGTGCTTTTTTTATAGCCCTTCTGCACTTGAATCCCGAGAAGGCCTGTTTTTAAAAGATATAATCGAAGAAAAGACTATAAATTCATGCCTTATATCAAATTCCATTATGAATTCTTTATGCGACACAGTAAGTCCGCAGGGTCTGATAGCTATAATAAAAAAAGAAATTGCTTATACCGAAGAAATAGATTTTTCCAACCATATATGGCTCATAGCATATGAGATTCAGGATCCCGGCAATCTTGGAACTATAATAAGAACAGCTGATGCAGCAGGGGTAAAAGGTATTTTATTAAGCGCCGGCACAGTTGATGTAACAAATCCCAAAGTAATAAGAGCTACAATGGGTTCTTTTTTTCATATCGATTTATTTAAAATAAAAAATATAGGAGCTTTTATTTCAAATTCCCGAAAAAAAGGAGTTACTTTTATTACAACCAGTGTTACTTCAGGCAGGAACTACTTCAACATAAAGTACAGAACACCGGCTGTATTAATAGTGGGAAATGAAGGGCACGGATTACCTGAGGATATAATCAGACAGTCAGATATTACAGTGACAATACCTGTTTACGGGAAAGCAGAATCATTAAATGTAGGAATTGCATCTGCCATAATTCTATATGAAATGGCGAGACAGAAAACGTTATAGGAATGGCAGTTAAATAAATGTCTCAAATATATTAATCGTGACGCGTAACGCGTAACGCGTGACGCGAGGAAAGAGACAATTAATAAATTTTCATTCCATATGAGAATCGTGAGGGTGAAGAGTAATACATGATATTTTGCGGATAGCTTACTCTTCACCCTTCACGACTTAATATAATCGCACCTGCCATGTTTAAACCTATCCCTCTTGTAAACTCCTGTTTAATGTGTTATACTCTTAATGTAATCTTAATTACATTCTTGAGGTCGGAATTGATATATGGGAATCCAAGGAAAGGAGTGGCTCCTGATGGTAACTCCTAAGTTATTCTGGAAACTCTTTAAAAGTACCGGCTCGGTCTCATTTTATCTTATGTATCGATACTTCAGGCAGGAAGAAATTTAAGATATTTATCAAATTAAGACATAATCTACAAAGAAGAAAATCAGGTTCAGGGGCATGGTTTCAGGGGCGTGATTCAAGGGGCATGGGTTTCTTACTTATTTATAACTGTTCCATATAACACCATAACCCGGACATTAATCTCATCTTACTGTCCTAAAATAGGATCTACCTGGAAATTAAACGTACTTTTATCCAGTATAAAATCATAATAGGGACGAAGAGTTAAAAAGAAATATTTTCCGACTCTGAACCTTACGTTTCCCTGGGCATAACGCATTCTGGATAACTGAAGGTCATAAGTGCCTTCAAGGCTGAGCTGAAAATTCTGCGACGGGTTATAATTAAAACCACATCTCATCAATCTGGTAGAATATGAAAAATTCCCCGTTGCCATAGTTGCATCGTACTGAACAAAAGAGTATGCCAGACGGGTAGAGAATTCATTTGTAAATCTTGTTGTTACCCCTATATTACCGGATAAGAGTGTACTGCTTCGCCCGTTATAATCGTAAGCATATTGATTGAGATAGGCATCGACACTGAATTTTGTTCCTATATTAAGGGTCATATTTCCTGTAAGATTATTTCTCCGTTCATCATTTGAAAGCCAGCTTAAAGTATCCCCTGCGCCAAATATAAGAGAACCGGTTTCCCCTAATTTTATCGGTTTATGAGTAAGATTTAGCCCGATATTTTTATTCCATACTCCCGGTTTGTCGTACTGGGTTCCTGTCATGGCAAGACCTGCAGAAAAGGAATATATGACTGGTGAACCCAGTAAATCATCAGGTGTCTGTCTCCATGAAAGATCAAAAGATGTAGGATTACCTTCCGGTTGACTCACAGCATTCTGGGTTTTCAGATTAAAGGTGAGATAGGAATTACTGAACCTGTGGCTCATATTAAAAAACACATCAAGATCTTTGTTATTCTGCCAGTCTACATTCAGTGTTCCATCAGTCTGAGAACCAAATTTATGACGGTAAATCATTCTCGCCTTTCTGTATTTATCGCTATTTATATCATCAATGTAAACTGTAGCATTTGCCTTATCGGAAAAACGCTGCTGGTGTTCCAGACTGACGCTGAAGCCTGCATCACCGTTATATTTCATATGGGCTATTGACATAGATTTTTCTTCAAGAGACACAATAACAGGTATATCAACTGTAGCACCCAGGTCAGTATAGGCTACTCTCGGAGTGGCATAAGTTGAACCTGCTCCTATGGTAAAGGAATAAAAAGGAAGTTCCATGGAACGATTACCGTTTACCCAGAAAGCTGCAGGTCTTATCTGAGCAGTTTCATTGGGATGTACTACTATCTCTGTTCCTGTAACACATAAATCGGAATTCACTATATTTTCAATATAAAATGTCCCCTTCGGAAAATCAGTTACAGTTCCTGTTATCTGAAATGTAGATGCGTCAAACTGAACTTTAGGCTTATCCTCATCAGAGGTAATCATATAACACTTCTTATCATATAAATTGATAGAAATGGAAGAGCAACTGATTTCTCCGAGTTCGGATCTGAGGAATACATTATTTGAAGCAACAATACGAGAATTGGCGCCATCCATACAGATTGTGCCTGCTGTAAGTTCAAGCCCCTGAAAAGAAACAGTAGCATTCCCGTTTGCCACAAAAATGATCTTGTCTGGATTATAGGTTATATAATCTGCTTTTGCAGAAATGGATTTTTCATTAAGTGCATGTAAGGGGGTTATACATATAAGAAGAAAAATAATTAATATTAGCGTTCTGATTTTTATCATACATCGCGGTTCAGAGGTTTTCAGGAATTTGTCAAAACCTCTCACCTCTCACCTCTCAGTATTAAATTCTACACTGAAAAAAAAAATCCTTCCATAAAAACTAAAAAGCCTCCCGGAGGAGGCTTTCTATGTTTATAATAAATTATTTGCCTGTTAATTTTATAGTTACAGGAGATGTAGAAACAGTCTGACCATATGCGGTAGCATTAACTACAACGGCACTGTATTCCTCGGCAGTAGAATTAGGATCTGCTGCAAAGGTATTGGTTAAAGTAAAGTTAAACACTCCACCATCATCTGTAGTACCTGATGAAGGATTTACAGAAAGATGACCACTTGCACCGCTGACACTTATGGTAGCTCCCTTTATGGGATTGGATTTTCCATCAACAACCTTTACGGCAGCAGCTGCAGTTACTCCTGCAGCCAAGCTTGTAGGAGGTGATGTTGTGTAAGATGCTGCAATTGTGCCGCCTGCTCCAAAGCTTACTGTAACTTCAGTCTGAATATCGTAATACTGGATCAGTACAGTAGAAGTACCGATAGTGGTACTTACTAACGATGCAGTTGCAGTTGCAGTATTCGAAGAACCAACTGTATAACCTGTATACTGTGTACTTCCATTTGAGAACTTTGCGGCGCCATCGACAACCTGGAAAGTTACAGGCTCACCGGAAGCAGCTGAGACACTGGTCGGCCATGTTATAGTAGCAGTAACTGTTGCCGCATCGAGTCCATTTGGTGAATGCTGATTGGGATCAGCAGCTGCCTTAAAGCTGGCACTGGCTGTAGAAGATTTCAGAATATAAAAATTCTGACTGTCTCTACCTTCACTTGTTATATAGAGGCCTGCGCCATAGCTATTATCTGTCAGGTTTGTACCTGTCTCGGTCCATACAATAGTACTGGCAATACCTCCAAATGTTTTAACTTCTTCCTGATATGCACAGGCATTTCCAAAACCTACTGTATCAGTGAGGCTATCAGAAGCTTTTTTGAATACCAGAGTCGTTCCGTCAGGAAGTAAATTACCATTATGATCTGTAACCTGAACTGTTACAAGATATACAGCAAGACCATTATCATGTCTTACAAACTGTTCCTGGAAACGATAAACCATAGCCAGTTGCTGTATCTGAGTGGATTGATTTGATGCTATAATGGCAAGTGCAGTTCCTATTATAACAGAGGCGAGTATTATACCAGGTTTTGAAGAAGAAGACGGGATGGTAGAAGGAGAATCTCCTACCAGTTCTTCTCCCTGATTCTTTGATACAACTACAATATCTCCTTCATTGAAATTCAATCCGGGAAGAATTGCAACTTTTTCAACATAACAATCATAAGAATCAAGTTCTTTAACTTTTAATTTGCCTATAATCTTGTTTTCTCTATAAACTGCAAATTCAGATTCTGTTTTTATACCAATATCTCCGCCAATATTTAATGATATCTGTCCGCCGTTAATAATAGCAATTAAACCAACCTTGGACATATTATCATTGATCTGATTCACAAGGGCAAAAGCTCCGTTATTAATGGCTTCGTCTGTTAATTCAAATTTTTCACCTTTAAAACCTTCGCCTGTTGCATAAGCACTCTGACATACAAGACCTGTATTTACATCTACTACCTGTACAGCAAGGTTAATATAACATTTTTCATTATCTGATTGTATACCATACCCCTGAACCATAGTAACAGTCTCTACTCCAAGAGCCTTACCTACTTCACAGGCCTGGGTAATATTTAATTTCTTACCAGTTAACTGCATATCCTTCAGAGTTGAAGCCACCTGTTCACTATCAGTTACTTCAAATCTGTGAGATTTAACCATAGCAGCGCTGAGAGCAGAATTTATCCTTACAGGAAGATCATTTTCCGAAGGACATTCTATACTGACTATTGCCGTAGTTAATTTTTCATTGAGGGCATAGGCAGGTGTAGGAACAAAAAGTCCCGGTACAGATGTTAATCCTAAAGAGAATATTAACGTAATGGCTAATATTCTATAAATCTTTTTTTCAATCACTCTTCGATCCTTCCTTTCTTAAGCTATAATAAAGTATGTGCTTTAAAGCACTATTGCTTTGTTATAAAGAGGTTGTTTATTTAGACTTTTCGTCTCAAAAGTGACCACAAAAACTCTTCCCGCGAACAACATATAATAAATTTGTTCAATTATTACTGCCACACCGGCTTCCCTCTGGTAAAAATAACTCCTTATATCTAAAATTATTTCTTCGAGTTTAAATGACCTTCGAGACATTACCCCCGTCACCTAAATTTCCTGCACCTCCCTTCACATAAACCTGCTTAGTTTCAACATTTAAAAACATCTCCAGATTAAAATGGACTTTTATTCATACTTTCTCTGTAAATTCGAGAAAGACTTATGAAAATCATTGAGTTTTTTGAGGAAATTCGACATGTAAAAATTAATTCCTCCTAAAAAGTTAAAAAAAATTGTTACTCAAATCTAATTCTGGGATCTATTATTACATAAAAAATATCTGTTATCAAATTTGACAGGATTATCATTATAGAACTGAACATAATTGTTCCCATAAGAACTGGGTAATCCCTGTGAAATATGGCATCCATGCCGAGCCTTCCCATACCGGGCCATGAAAAAATCATTTCAGTAACAAAAGCCCCTGCCAGCAAATCAGGTACAGAGAGGCCTATAAGTGTAACAAGAGGTAAAAGACCATTTCTGAGACCATGTTTATAAAGAACTTTTAATTCTATCTGACCTTTTGCCCTTGCCGTTCTTATATAATCTGCCTGAAGCACTTCCAGCATGCCGGAACGAACATATCTGGACCATACGGCAAGATTTGTAAATATCAATACAAAAGCAGGCATAATTAAATGCTTCAAAAAATCGAGACTTTTAAAGACCGGACTGTCTCCCACATCGGGAGACATAGTTCCTATAGACGGAAGCAGATGTAATTTCACGGTAAATAAACATATCATCATCAGGCCAAGCCAGAATGATGGTATGGATATACCGGTAAAAGATAGCACTGTCAGAATATAATCACCGGGAGAATATTGTTTTACCGCAGAATACACCCCGAGAGGTATGGCAAGCAAAATAGCAATTATATAGGAACTTCCCATAAGTATTAACGTATTGGGCAGTCTCTCCATAATACTTTTAAGGACAGGTCTTCCGTTAACCATAGAATAACCAAGGTCTCCCCTGAGGGCAACATTATTAATCCATATAAAATACTGCTCATAGAGAGGTCTGTCCAATCCAAGATTTTTCTTTATTCTTTCCCTGTCTTCCGGCCTTGTCCTGGGGTCTATCATCATAGATGTAGGATCACCGGGAGACAGGTGAAGAATAATAAAAGATATAATCGATATAGATAAAAGAAGGGGGATAATACCGGCCAGTCTTTTGATTAGATATTTATACATATATGCGTGATACGTGACAGGTGGTTCGTAATGTGTGATGCATGATGCGTTATAATCGTAACACGTAACGCGTGACGCGTGACGGGTAATTTCCACTTTTCACGCTTCACGATTCACTTTTCACTACTCACTCTTCACCCTTCACCACCTTTATCTTCTCCGGTTCCAGGAAAAGCCCTGCCGGACTTGGTTTTGAAACATTTTTTATTCTTCTGTTTACACCCATCATGGTTTCTGAATACCACAGAAATATATAAGGTGCATCTTCTGTTATTATCTTTTGAAATTTCCCGTAAAGTTCTTTTCTTCTATTTATATCCATAGTAGTTCTGGCTTCCTGTAACAGTTTATCTACTTCTCTGTTCGAATAGGACATAAAATTCATACCATGTTTGACCTGATCACTGCCCCATTCAACAAAACAGTCGGGGTCCGGATTTTCTATCCAGTCCAGAAGTATTCCTTCAAACTTACCGGGATTTGCTATTTCAGTAACAAGAACACTGAACTCTACAGGCCTTATTTTAACTTCCACTCCTATTTCTTTGAGGAAATGCTGTATATAAATACACACTTTTTCCGAATTTTCACTGCCCTGACCGTAATGAATGGTAAAAGAAAATTTTTTGCCATTTCTCATAAGAATTCCGTCTTTTCCCGGAATCCATCCTTCATGTCTGAAAATTGCCCGCGCCATATCGGGATTATATTCATAATCTTCTACATCGGAACTATAGGCCCACGACGAATACGGAATCGGCCCTGTAGCAACCTTACCATAGCCCATAAGGACAGAAGATATAATTTTCTCTTTCTGAACAGCATAATTCAGAGCCTTTCTGATTTCTTTCTTTTCAAAAAGAGGATTGGTAAGATCAAAGCCCAGATAATAATAGCTTAAATCATACCACCTGTAAATATTCAATTCAGGAAGCTGAGACATTCTCTCATAATCTTTCTGTGGAATTTCTCCTGCATCAATCTGCCCTGTTTCAAGGGCAATAAGCCTTCCTTCCGTAGAAGGAATTATCCTGAAAACTACTTCTTCAAGGGAAGGTTTACCTCTAAAAAATCTGTCGTTTGCAGAAAGAGTGACAAGTTCACCAACTTTCCAGTCTTTAAATTTAAAAGGCCCTGTCCCTACAGGTGAAGAGTTAAAATCGGAAAGATTTACATCCTGATCCTTCAGAATATGTTCCGGTACCATACCGAGAACAGATAGATTTGCCAGCAATGGAGCAAAAGGTTTGGCCATAATTATTTCCACCGTATATTCATCTATAACACGGGCTATTACAGGTTTATCGTCTACCATAAACAGCCCTCTGTTATAAGTATTGGTCTTTTCAGAAAGTACAAGCTCCAGGGTAAACTTTACATCTTCTGCAGTAAAAGCATGTCCGTCATGCCATAGTACATTCTTTTTCAAATGAAAAACAATCCTTTTTCCGTCTTCAGATATTTGCCAGCTATCAGCAAGATCAGGGACAGGGTGAAGGTTTTCATCAAGTCTGACAAGGGAATTAAATATCCATTGATTGACCATCATAGAAGGTATTTCATGGGCCAAAACAGGGTTCAAATAAACAGGATCAGCTCTCAGAGAGAGGATAAGGACAGATTTTTTTTCAGAGTTATTACAGGAAACATTTAAAATAATAAGGAAAAGAAAAAATACGAGAAATAATATTGTTTTTAACATATACGTGACGCGTGACGCGTGACGCGTGACGCGTGACGCGTGACACGATAATAGTTGTTCATCCATTACGCATTACGCATTACGCATTACGTCGCATAACTTTCCGTATCTTTAACACACCTGAATCCTACATTAAAATTAATATAGTCAGGTTTCTGGCTATAAGAACGACATGTGCACCTGCAGGCTCCCATAAGATTACCCCATGCGCCTCCTCTTAAAGCTCTGTATTCGCCCAGTTCGGGGCCTCTGGGATTATCACAGGTCTTCCCTACCTTATTGTAGTAATTTTCATCGTACCAATCTGCACACCATTCCCATACCTGCCCGGCCATATCCATTACGCCATAGGGACTTGCTCCATCAGGGAAAGAACCTACAGGAGTAGTGCCTTTACCATCATATATATCAACACGTTTCTTCATTATTTCAGGGTCATTCAAATCGGGAGTATTACATTTATTTTTCTCCCATTTATTTCCCCATGGATATTTTCTCATATCATTGCCTCTTGCTGCCTTTTCCCATTCTGCTTCACTGGGGAGCCTTTTACCTGCCCATTCTGCATAGGCTGCTGCTTCAAACCAGTTAACTGCAACAACAGGATGATTTTTAGTAGCTTTAGTAAAATATTTTTTCCATTCTCCTTTACCTTTATAACCTGATTCCTGGATAAATCTGTCAAATTCTGCATTTGTAACAGGATATTTATCAATATAATAACTGTTAAGATTAACTTTATGAACAGGCTTTTCATTTTCTTCACCTGTATTGCTGCCCATCCAGAAAGACCCGGCAGGTATTAAAACCATATTCTTTGGAGTATGAATTATTTCGGCAAAAGCCTGAAGCATATCCAGAGCATTCTGATATCTGTTTGTATGTTTCTTATCCAGAGCTGTCATTATAATAGTATCAATAGCCACGGACACTTCCGGTCTTTCTTCTCTTATAGAAGCAAATTTAAAAGGTGTCGGTTTTTTTCCGGTAAGAAGATGATGCATGGTAGCAGCAAGAGCATATAAATCTGTAGTTGCCGCCACATAACCTTTATAATACTCGGGAGGAAGATAACTTGACGTAATGGCAGTTACTTTACCTTTCTCCTGTCCGAGAACTTTTCTTTTCAGTCCTGCATTTAAGAGTACTATCTGCTCATCTGCTTCACTTACCAGTATATTGTCAGGTTCCAGATCTATATATAATACTTCAGGATCATGTTTGTGAAGATCACCGAGAGCACCCAGTATCTGTGCAGCCCACCCCATTACTTTCAATTCAGGAAATCCCTTACCTTCTTTATTCAGAAGTGACAGAAGGCTTTCACCTTCAAAATAATCTGTCACAAGATAACAGCGGCCTTTACCGGCAAAAAACTCCCTGACTTTAAGCAGGTTGGGATGATCTATAGATGCCAGCAAACTGGCCTCTTTTTTAAATTTCATAGCAGCATCCCTGAGTTTTTCAGCAGAAGTCTCAGGTACAATTATTTCATGAATCATACATTGATCCTTCATTTGATTATCTTTGCCTTTATAAAGAGCTTCCAGTTCATCAGACCGAAGGGTTCCCGTTACAACATATCTTTTACCTATTACAGTGCCAGCTTTAAGACTACCGGCTTTTACAGTTTTAACCAAAGATATACCACACTTAGAACATTTCACACTATCTGGCTTATTTTTCGTACTACATTTAGGACAAACTACCGGCATACATTCTCCTCCTACTAGCTTTTGCAAACATTCTTCATACCATCTTAATCAATATAACGAAATTAACGCTCTTCGGGCGAGTTGTTTAAAGTTGAGACTTGAAATTAACCTTGCACTCTCAACTCTCAACCATATAATAAATTCCTATAGATTTAAATTATCCGGTGAACAGTAATTGTTGAGTGGTGAACAGGTTTTAGCTCACTACTCACTATTCACTCTTTAAGAGTTAAGGTATCAAATTCATCCTCGCCATAGTTATTATTTTATGCTTGGGAATATCATCGAGTTTTTTTCTTTTTAAGAAATTCTCTATATAATCCGGAAAATCTTCTCCTGATATGGCATAACTCAAAATGATCTCACTTCTGGTTAACTTTGCTCCTTCACTATCCAGTTCATCTTCAAATTCTATTCCGTATTTTCCGGAAAGTTCTTTGATTCTTTCACTGAAATTTGTATCTTCGTCAAATAATATTCTCTCTACTTCCACATTATATTTTATAAAGTCATCTTCTGTTAAGACTTCTTCATTATCAAAGGCACCGTTTTTAATCATTTCATCTATCTGTTCCTTATTTTGAACGACATAATGCCATATAAAGCCTGTAAAATAGGAAGCTACTATTTCTGATACCAGGAAATCATTTATTTCTTCTTCCAGTTCAAATACATCTTCGCAACCTTCTATAATATCAAGGATCTCCGATTCATTATTACTGACTATTTCTATAGCAGTTTCTTCAAGTAAATCAATAAGATCCGGATATTCTTTCATAACTTTATTACATAGACCTCTATGTATTTTGTGATTACTTTTCAGCGACGCATCATAATATTTCTCAATAATATCTCTTAAATACATAAATTTAAACACCTGATTTTTGTAGAAAAATAGCTAAACATTGAAATTCTCCACTTATTATCCCTTTCCTTCTTACAGGCAAATTTATTTTATAAATTATTTACAGACAATAAATTAGCCCTTATTTAATTTTTAATTCTATATAAAAAACTAATTTTTCTTCTCCAGAGCCCGCCAGGCAGAAGCTTTTTATGGATACCCTTTTACCTGTTACGGTACTAAGTAGATAAATTGCTTCTACGTAGTTTTTACCTAAAGCTTTATTTTACGCCAAATGAAAATTACTATACGTTTAAATTCATTAAAATTTTCAATGATTTTATTATGGCCTCTTCTCTTGATAAAATAAAACTGGTAATGCCTGTCCATTTAACTCCCCTGCATGGTCTGTAAACAAGCCATTCTTCCTCTGCCTGTTTTCTTATCATTTCCTGCGAAATCTTTGAAAAAATATCTTTGTATTTTTTTGAAGAAATTAATTTTCTTATGGAATAAATTATCTTTTCAACCTCTCCATTGGAATTTGACGGTATAGATGACGTTTTAAAATAAAAATCTATAAATATTGGAAGGGCATAAACGGGATATTGGCAGAAAGAAGATGCAATTATTTCTTTACCTTCCGGTTGGTTTTCCCATACAGATAGTTCTATACAGGACAATAAAGATGGTATTATAAGCTTTTCTACCGGTATATTTTTAAGAGAGAGATTTACGAAAGCAACTGTTTCAGCTATTTTAAGTGTATTTACTCTCTGTACATCTGTAAGATTTAATTCTGCAGGTGTACTTTTAATTATTTTTTCAGGCTCTTTAAGATATATATCCATCAGGGGAGCCTGAGAAATAAAATTCCCTTCTTTAAATAAAGAGGACAGACCATCCAGCACTATTGTTCTTATATTTTCATCCATAACTGTTTAAACAGGTTCTCTCTTTCAATTTCAAGAAAAATTTAGAGACTATAACTTTTGTATTTTTTTCACAAAACCTTATGCCACCTTGCAGTAGCGCATGACTGTGCACCTCTGCGGAGTAGCGGTTTTTCAAAATTCTGCAAAAGTATAGTTAGAGAGTATAACATATTTTATATAAACATCAAAAATTACGAAAAACTCAAAATGTTCGCCCATAACCATGACCATCTGGCCACAACAAAGAACGAGAATCAGTCCCTCCTGTCCCGCGTTACTTGTTACGATTCTTATATCTTATATAAATATTTACTCATTTACAGGGCAAACAGAAAATCCTGCATTACCGGTTTTTCCTCTATCTGTCCGAGATGATTTACTATAACCATGGTAGTTACTTTTATTTCTGCCTCCGAAAGAGAAGTTTTTGTATAGGTATTAACTTCTGATTTTATCAATTTCCCCTCTCCGTAGGCAAAATAAGTAACACCATGACCACCTATTGACTGAGTTACACCTTCATCAAAATTAAAATTAACTTCTTCAGTATTTACAATTATTTTAGCACAATCAAAACCATTAAATTTTTCCAATCCTTCAAATTTATATAAAGTTTTTAACTTTGCACCTTTCGGCTGGGAAGGAAGAGAAATTTCTTTTTCACTGCTCCACGTATCACCGGGATTAATATCCTTTTCCGGAAAGGATGGAGGACTCTGAGGACCTGTAACAGAAGATTCTGTTATTTCTCCGTTATCAGCCATCTTCATATTAAAGGTTTTACCTTTGTTACTTATAGAAATCTGATGTCCATTTTTCCATAAAGAAGAAGAATCTATAGATACTTTTATTTCCATTATTCCATTACTATGAACTTTTACAACATTCTGGGTCATAGTCATTTCCATTTTGCTGTCAAGTTTTTCATAATAACTGCCTTCTCTGGCTTCACGCAAAGACTGAACTATAGTTTTATATTTAGAAGATTGACCAACTGCTAATTTATATTTCAATATCATAAAATAATGTAAGCATGGAGGAAATTTATTACCACTGTCTCCTTTTTGAGAAAGTAAATAAAGAAATATTAAAATTATAAATATTCTCATAAAAATATAGCAGAAGTAACAGAGAAAGTCAATGTTTCACTGATAGTGTTTTTTATGACAGTAGATTCAATTGTAATGAAAATCATATTTATAGTCTATTTCATAATTTATTAAAATTTAAGTGACTAGTGAGGGGTGAAAGTAATCTTAACTCACCATTCACTGTTCACTACTCAGTAATTAATAAATTTATGAAAGTAAGTGTAATTTCCAGTAAAAATGAATTTATCTGTCGTAAAAAACACTATCCACTTGAGTTTAAATAAATAGTATAGTATAATAAATAGCATTCAGTTTTCAGCAGCCAACCTTCATAATGATTAATGGTGGTTTATTAATGAGCCTGTGGAATAAGATTAAATTTAAAAACTGGTCTATTTCTAATAAGCTCATATTTTCTTTTCTCTTTATCAATCTTCTTTCCATATCTATTACAAGCTTCTTACAATATGAAAAAAACAGGGCTTTTTTAAGGAATAACACATGGCTTTCCGAACTTCCCTTATCAAAATTAAATACACTGGATATAGAAAAAGAACAACTCTGGATTTCTCTTATAATTGCAGGTATAACTGCTATTATTATAATAATCATATCTTCATTCATAAAAGATACTATCTGCAGACCAATATCCCGTTTGATGTATGCAGTAAATGAAATAAGAAAAGGCAATATGGACGTAATGGTTGAAATAAATACTACAGAAGAATTCGGAGCCCTGTCGGAAGCCTTTAACCAGATGATAAGAGAATTGAAATATTCACAGGAGAAACTGGGACTTACCAATAAAAATCTGGAAAAAATTTACAAAGAACTGGAAAAAAGCAATGCCCATCTGCAAAAAACCCAGGAAATGGCCATTCATGGTCTTTCAAAACTTGCAGAAAGCAGAGATCCTGATACAGGAGCTCATATAAAGAGAATGCAGTATTATGCAAAACTTATTGCTATTGAAATAAAAAATCAAGAAAAATTTAAAGATAAAATTGATGAGAATTTTATAAATGATATTTATACGTCAAGCGCACTCCATGATGTGGGGAAGGTGGGAGTACCTGATGCAGTACTGCTCAAACCGGGGAAACTAGAACCATATGAAAGATCTATAATAGAGACTCATACTGTTATAGGTGGAAATGCACTTAAAGAAACAGAAGAAATGTTACAGAAAGAAAGTAACGGTGAAACAAGTTTCCTGAGTATGGGAAAGGAAATAGCCTATTACCATCATGAAAGATGGGACGGTAATGGATATCCTGCAAAACTCAAAGGTGAAGAAATACCGCTTGCTGCAAGAATAGTTGCAGTAGCCGACGTATATGATGCCCTCACGTCGGACAGGGTGTACCGTAAAAAAATGTCCCATGATGAGGCAAAAGCAATTATACTTGAAGGACGGGGAACTCAATTTGACGAAGATGTTATTACGGCTTTCCTCAATGTGGAAGATCGCTTTATAGCAATAAAAGAACAGTTCAAAGACATAGAAGAATTCCACATAGAAAAGTGAGTCGTAAGTCGTGAGTCGTGAAAAAACAAGAATTTACCTATCAAATCTCACTAACAGACATGACCGGAGCGGTCACAACCAAATATGAAAATCAACATCCAGTGAAGGTGCAAACTTCATCATTTTCATATAAATTTACGGAAGTTTGACAAGTAAAAATTAGAGATTGGCTTGCAGTAAGGCAAAGAGGTCTTAATTTTCATTCGTAGGCACGTGTTTTTGTAATTCTATATTAGAGATAATTTTATTAGGTATAGGCAACTTTACAGCATTAAAAG
>JAKPQU010000256.1 GCA_029555925.1 Bacillota bacterium | reverse complement strand
ACATTTTCAAGCTCCGGCCTGACCTGCTGAGGATGCTCAAGCTCTATAAGAAGCTTATCTCCGCAGTATGCCTTAGCTATATGTTTGCATCCCGCTACCATTCCTGGTTCAACCCTAACATACTTGGTTTCTCTTAAAACATTGGATATTATCGGTTCCCTGGTCTGTTCTATTCTGTCTATCTCCCAGCCCAATGCCTGCGAAATCATATATATTGACTGTTCAAAACCTATATGTCCAACTATTTTTCCGTTTTCAAGACCTTCTTTAAACTGCTCCGGACTGGTTCCTACTCCCTGGGTTTCCATTACTGTAGGTCCGAAAGGCGAAAGATCATTTATTCTTGCTGCTTTTATCTTCTTAACGTTCAACATGGCTGCTGTCATAGTTATGATCTGGGTATCAAGAACAAAGCCAGGATTTATACCGGTTCCCAATACTGTTACTCCATATCTTCTGGCCATATTATCTATTTCTTCTGCTTCCTCAGGATTATTGACAAAAGGATACGCCATTTCTTCTGCGATCGTTATAACATTGATATGTCTCTTTATCGCCTGAATTATCTGCGATTTAACAACCTTCACGAAAGAGTTGGTGGCAATCACAACCAGGTCAGGATTGCTATCCTCAAGCATTTTAATTGGATCTGAGTATATTACTATTCCGGTATCTTTTGTTCCGAGGATATTCCCTATATCTTTTCCCATAAAATCTTCTCTGGAATCATATACCCCTACCAAACTGAGATCATACTTGGTCATTATATTCTTTGCTATACCGCTTCCCATAGCTCCAAAACCCCATACTGCAACTCTATACATATTATTCCCCTCCTTAAATGAAATTTTTTTCATTCAATATAATATATGATACAATTTTCATTTAAAAAAATCCATTCAGATTAAAGCTGTTAATATAAGACTATCTGCTATTAAGGCTGAATTAAGCATTGTAAACTTTATAAAACGCATTCATACAAAAAAATCACTCTTTTCAGAGTGATTTTTTTGATATGTGTTTTTTATTAATATTATGCCCAGAATATGAACTTCTATTATGCTCAGAATATGAATTTTTATTATGACCAGAATATGAACTTTTCTATTTCGGAAATAACTTGAGCCACTTTCGTTATATCCTTCCCTCCTGCCTGTGCAAAATCAGGTTTTCCGCCTCCGCCTCCGCCAAGAAATTGAGCTATTTTTTTGGCTATAACACCGGCATTGTGCTCTTTAGTCATAAAAGAAGGAACTTTCACACAGAATATTACCTTGTCGCTCCTGCTGAAAAGTACAATTAGAGCTTCTCCCTCTTTCTGTGCAATTATATCAATACTGTTTCTGAGCACATCAGGTTCAACATTTTCAAAAACACCACAGATAATTTTTATGTT
>JAKPQU010000254.1 GCA_029555925.1 Bacillota bacterium | reverse complement strand
ATTTTAATTTCTTTAATTCTCATCTTTTCCCTTCTTTTATGGAAGAATTTTGTCTATAATAATGTATTTTAAAAGTACAATATTATTGACAAAATTCTAAATATAAATTATTATACTATTATATTAAATATAACATATAGTGTATTTTGTAACTTATTAAAGTTTTACAGACCTTGACGCGTAACGGGTTTATATATACCGGCACATCACGCATTAAGCTTTACCCATTACAAGGTTATGAGAGATTGTTATTTTTTCAGGACTGTAGACAGTAAATAATAGTAGAGTTATAATGTTGATAAAAATTTCCTTATAAAGATGCCATGATGGCCATGAAAGTCCAGTCACAACGAAGAATGAGAATTTGTTTCTCCCGTTACGCGTTACAATTCTCATATAAATAAGTATTTAAACTAACTGCAAAAAAATAAAATCTAATATAAGATAAATTACTGACCTGAGCATAAGCATGTAATAAACGTTTTACTCCCGTAACGCGTTACGATTCTCATATAAATAAGCCATGAAACATTATGATGAACATGATGACAGAAAAAATAAAATAGACTGGAACGTATTAAGGAAGCTCCTTCCAAGGGTATATCCTTACAGATGGATACTGGGTTTCTGCGGGGTACTTCTTCTATGTTCTTCTCTGTTATCTCTGGCAGGTCCTCTTTTGATACGGCATGCCATAGATGTGGAATTTATTAAAAAAGATCTTTACGGTCTGTATCAAATAGTAATAATCTATTTCCTGGTTCTGGTTATTTCCTTTGTAATCAGCTATTTTCAGAGAGTAAACATAGAAATAGCAGGCCAGAAAATCATAAAACAGATAAGGATTGACGTATTTTCACATCTTACAGGCATGAATCAACGTTTTTTTGACAGTAATCCCGTAGGGCAATTGCTTTCAAGAGTGGAAAGTGATACGGAATCTTTAAGGGCCTTATTTACAAATACTATAGTGCTCATTATTTCCGATGTACTTATGATGGTCGGTATGATTGTAATTATGTTTTCTATAAGTTTCAAATTGACACTTATATTACTATCACTTGCACCATTTGTAATTATATCTATTTTTTATTTCAACGGAAAAATTGTACCTGTATTTATAGAAGTGAGGAAAAAGACTGCAGAAATATACGGGTTTCTTGAAGAATATCTGAAAGGCTCCAGAGTTGTCCAGGTTTTCGACCAGGAAGAAAATGTGATCATAAAAATGGATAAAGTAAATAAATCCAGGGTGGATATAGAATATCCCGGTCATGTAATGTCTACATATTTCGGTAATACGATATTTCTCATCAGTACTGTTGCCATCTCGCTGATTTTAGGTATCGGAGGCAAATGGGTTATAGAACGCCCCGATGAACTGACTGTCGGTACTCTTGTAGCTTTTCTGGGATATATTTATAGATTTTTCGGGCCTATTTTTCATTTAAGCGATCAAATAAATGTCATACAGAAAGCATTCGGTGGAGCAAAACGTATCAACGAATTACTGGCAACACCTCTTACGGGATATGAAGAGTCGGATGCTTCACCATTTCTCTCAGAAAGAAAAGGGATAGAATTCAAAAATGTCTGGTTTGCTTATAAAGATGAAGAGTGGATTTTGAAAGATATATCCTTTTTTTTACCTGAAGGCCACAGGCTTGCCATTGTAGGCCCTACGGGAGGGGGAAAAACAACCCTTGCAAATCTTCTGTTCAGGTTTTATGAGCCCCAGAAGGGACAGATATTTATCGATGGCATTGACATAAGCAGAATACCTCTCCAGGTATTACGAAAGCGTCTGGGCCTTGTCCTGCAAGATATTATTCTCTTCCACGGTACCATTCTGGACAATCTCAGACTTGAAGAGAACTCTATAGGCGAAGAGAGGGTCATCAAAGCCCTTGAAACAATCAATGCAAAAGATTTGATAGACAGGTTTCCTGATGGTTTAAGCACAGGATTATCAGAACATGGAAGTAATATGTCTATGGGAGAAAGACAGCTTTTAAGTTTTGCAAGGGCTCTTGTATTTGACAGAGATATACTGGTACTTGATGAGGCAACATCATCAGTAGACCCTCTGACAGAAAAAAAGCTGCAGAATGCTGTTACAGAACTTCTGAAAGGCAGAACTTCCATAATAATTGCCCATAGATTACAGACAATCATCGAAAGTGACATCATATTTGTTATTAAAGACGGAACTATTAAGGAAAAGGGAAGTCATAAAGAATTACTGGATCTAAAGGGAATTTACTGGCATTTATACAACATACAGTCAGGAGCAGTGAGCAGTTATCAGTGAGCAGTTATCAGTGACCGGTAAGCAGTTTATATTACAATATACATATACTTTTCACGACTCACGATTCACTGATTAAGAGGAGGTGAAAAATTATGCGTTATACAGCAAAATTTTATACATCGCGAATAATGACCGGATTATTCGATACAGGTGAATTCAAAAAAAATATATTATGGCTCTATAAATTTTATCGTCCTTTGAAGAAAAGACTGATTACTATAGTCGTACTGTCCGTAATGGTAGCACTTGTATCTGCAGCGATACCATATACCTTTATAAATATAATTGACAGCATGCAGAAAAACCTATCCATGATATCAATAATTCATTCTATAATTATATTATTTTCTCTTAGTCTGATAAATTTTTTCCTATCAGCTTTAAATGCCAACAGCCGTGCTCTTACCAATCTGGAACTGGAATGGCAATACAGGCAGAAAACCTTTGAAAGAATTATAAAACTGGATCAGTCTTTTTATACAAAGTTCAGAACAGGTGATCTCCTTACCAGACTTACAGATGATGTGGGAAGTAAATTAAGCTGGTTTGCCTGTTCAGGTGTATTTCGTTCCTGTGAATCCATGTTACGCATAATTTTTTCCATTATAGCTATGTTTATGATAAATCCATGGCTCGCTATAGTTGCTTTTATACCATTGCCTTTACAGATAGTTATTTTCACTAAAACCAGGGAAGTACTTACTACAAGGTTTAAAGAGCTTCAAAAAAGAATCTCTGTGGTAAACGAGACAGTAGAGACATGTTTTTCCGGTATTCGTATCATACAGGCCTATTGTAAAGAACAGAGACAGGCAGAAAAATTTGCTTCTGTAGCAGGTAAAAGGGTAGAGGCAGAAATAAGTGCGGAAAAAGGCCATATTTTAGTACATTCTCTCTACCATCATTTCTGGCAGTTAGCACAGATACTGGTACTTCTCACAGGAGGCTGGCTTGTTATCAACGGAAAACTTACTGTAGGAGAATTTGTGGCATTTGACTATTATATAGGTCATCTGATGTGGCCTATGTTTGATATAAGCAACCTTCTCGTAGGCTACAGAAGAGCTGCAGTATCAATCAAAAGAATAAGAGAACTTGAAGAATATACCTGTAATATCAAATCACCTGACTTGCCGGAATGGCCAGAAAAAGAGACTGGAAGAATTAAATTCAATAATGTCACCTTATATAAAGACACAAGATGTGTATTGAATAACATAACCTTTGACACAGAATCTCACAGAATGATTGCCATAGTCGGAGAAGTAGGAAGCGGTAAATCATCGCTTCTGGAACTCATATGCAGATTTTTTGATCCACTGGAGGGAGATATATCGCTGGATTTCATAAATTTAAAAAAATACGATTTATCAAAGTTAAGAAAAAAAATCGGATATGTATCTCAGGAACCTCTATTATTTACCGATACTGTAAGTAATAATATAAAATTCGGGAGAGACTGGATAGATGAAAAACATATATTGTTATGTTCCGATATATCCCGTCTTACGGAAGAAGTAAAGGAATTTACAAAAGGTTTCGATACATCTATCGGTCTCAGAGGCATGACAGTATCTGGAGGTCAGAAGCAGAGGATCAGTATAGCAAGGGCTCTTGCCGGCAGACCTGAAATTTTAGTCCTTGACGATTCCACTGCTCATCTCGATGCTGAAACGGAAAAATCCCTCTGGGATAATATATATAATATATTGCCTGACATGAGAGTATTTGTAGTATCGCACAGAACGTCCACTCTGGAAAGGGCAGACATTATATTTGTCCTGAGAGACGGCGAACTGGTTGAAAAAGGCAAACACAGTGAATTAATGGCTCAAAAAGGCGAATATTACAGGATTTATTCTAAATATGAACTCACAGGCGAAACAGTTTAAGGGTGAAGGGTGAAGAGCATATATGTAATAGTATGCATAACTCAATAACCGTAACTTCTGTTATAATATAGTCGAAAAATTACCTGCCG
>JAKPQU010000250.1 GCA_029555925.1 Bacillota bacterium | reverse complement strand
TCCTGACCTGTTTTGACCTGTTCGTGCTGAATTTTTTGCTGTTCCGGTTTTATATCCTGCCCTGTTTTGACCTGTTCGTGCTGAATTTTTTGCTGTTCCGGTTTTATATCCTGCCCTGTTTTGACCTGTTCGTGCTGAATTTTTTGCTGTTCCGGTTTTATATCCTGCCCTGTTTTGATCTGTTCGTGCTGAATTTTTTGTTGTTCCGGTTTTACCTGATCAGTTTTTGTCTGAGGGGATTCTATTTTGTGTCCCGGCTGCCACTTTTGCTCTGTCTGTCCCTGTTTTTCTTCTGCCTGATTTTGATGCTTTGTACTATCTTGATTGGTTTTGTTTACTGACTGATCGGTTGTTAAATTTTTTTGTTCCTGTCCTCCGGTAGATTCTTTATTCCTGCTTTCTAAATTTGACTTCTCTGCCTTCATATCTTCTTTTGTTAATTTAATATGTTCTTCTTTTGTTATCCCGGCAGTTTTTTCTTCTTTAGTCATACCGGCTTCTTTTTCTTCTCTGGTCATGCCGGCAGTTTTTTCTTCTTTAGTCATACCGGCTTCTTTTTCTTCTTTAGTCATACCTGCAGCCTTTTCTTCTTTAGTCATGCCCGCAGCTTTTTCTTCCTTTGTCATACCCAGTGCTTTTTCTTCTTTACTTAAACCGTCAGCTTCCTGGCTCTCTTTATTTTTTTCTTCTTTTGTTTCTTCCGTTTCCTTTTCTGGTGCTCTGTAAATACTGGCTCCGCCGCTTCCTGATATAGAATAATCATTCCCTCCTCCCTGGCCGGTATGATGTCTGTTCTGCCCCGTGTCAGCTTCTGGTTTTGAGCCGGAATATTGATTCTGAGCCGGTACTGAATACTGGTTCTGTGATGTAGATTGAGTGTTTTTATTTACACTATCAGGAATTTGATTCTGCGGCAGACTGTTATCCTGTATTGAAGAAGGTATGGCCTGAGTTACCTGTCCGGAAGAATT
The DNA here is from genome assembly GCA_029555925.1 of Bacillota bacterium. The sequence goes on along the minus strand of JAKPQU010000250.1, from coordinate 10,739 downwards.
ACCCGGTTTGTTGCCCCATCTGCCTGGTGCAGTCGATGGCTGTCCGGAGGGCACATAGGCTGTAAAATAATCCTTTGCGGTACCTACACTTGTTGCAATATCTTCATCCGGTTTCTTGTCCCATTGCTCTCTCAGTTGCTCTCCCGTAACAGGTTCTGCTTTTGTTCTATTCTGCCTCTCAGTTCCAAAGATTGAATCCAGAGTATCGCTTAACTTATTTTTGCTATCCATGTCTTTGAAATAATCATATAACTCAGGATTTTCCTCTTTAAATTTGCTAATAGCTTCTTCACCATGTGTTTTTGCATCTTTATATGTTTTTAAGGAATCTGCAAAAAATTCTCGTTCGTTTGTGTATTTCTCTTTAAATGCAGGATCTGTGGCACATTTGTCATTGTATAAGTCTGATATGCGTTCTCCCTGCTCTATAATATTATTGTTTTGCATTATATGGCCCATTTCGTGATCCAGAACTCCTGCCATGGGCTTATCGGAAAGAAAAATTCTGGTTCCCTGAGAATAACCCATAGCTCCTGTTTCTGTGCCTCCCAGATCTTCCATGTTCCCTGCGGTTATTGTTGTGCCTATGTCCCTTGCATCTTTTAGTTCGGCTACCGAATATTTTGATTTAAGAGATAGTTCTCTCTTGAGATTATTATTGATAAGTGCATCTTCTACGGGGTTGTCACCCGGCGGTATTCTCCCTACAAGCATACCGTCAATTGCTTCGTATTTTGTTTTATCTGTGGAAGATATATCTGACGGAGGATCGTTTTTCAGCCCTATACCTAACTCGTTCGCTTTCTGATCCCTTTCCTGTCTATCCTTTATATATTCCTGTTCCTGAGTTGATAAGTTTTGTTCAAATGTATTATGTTCTTCCTGTCTTCTGTCTATATTCTGCTCCAGCACATCCAGTTGCTCCTGACACTGGCTGTATTCTTTAGAAGCCGGATCCATTGAACTGAGCTGATCCTTGAGTTCCTGTCTGTCTGCCTTTGCCTGGGCCATATAGGCTGTATAGTCACTGTTCTCTATTTCTTTCTGCCTATATGATTCTGCCAGCTGGTTACCTGCGTTTTTGAGACTATCTTCCATTGAAAGAAAATCTTTTCTCTGTTCTTCCGGCAGGAGATTTATCATTTTATTACGCAGATCTGTGGTCTCTTTCAGCAGCTTATCATATTCTTCCTGAGATTTTCCTTTTCGTGCTTCCAGTTCTTCTATTTTTTTACCGGCATCTTCTTTTGTAACATGTTCCCCTGTCAGCATATTATAGTCATCGATTTTTCCAGATTTAAGCAAATCAATTTTAGCTGCAGCATCACTGATATTATTTAATTCTGCTGAAGCTTTATTAAAACTATCGTTATAGGCTTTATTTACGTCGGAAATATTGGTGACTATATCTGTTACTACCTGTGTTACAGCAGTATTTGTGTCTGATGACTGTATATTCTTACCTTCGTCCCCTAATTTTTGCAGGTCTTCTGTTTTTATGTTTTTCGCAATTCCCTTTGTAGCTTCTATCATATCAATCTTATCTTTAGTGCTTCCATCTCCATAAAGATCACCTGCATACATATCCTGTGCCATTTTATATTTCTGTTTTTCTTCATTGCTGAAACCTTCCGGTAATTGAATTGTACCCAGGCCAAGCTGTTCTTTAATCTGTTCATTCTCCTGCCTCAGCCCTATATATTCTTTTTCTTTATCTGCTATTTCCTGTTCCAGTACCTTCTGTTCATTTTTAAGTTTCTCAAGTTCTGCCTCTTTTTCTTTAATCTCTGTTTCTATTCTGGCTTTATCTTCCCGTGGCGCACTATCTTTTGATATTTTAAGGTTGTTAATCTCTCCTTCAAGACCGGTTATCTCTTCTTTATTACTCGCTACCTCCTCTTTCTTTGGCTGTAATTCCTCCTGTAGTTCAGTCCTTTTCTGGCCCAGAGCCACATCTGAAGCCTCTATAGCATTTTTAGCATTTTCCGGAAGATTTTCTACGGCTTTTTGATATAGCTCATCAGTTTTTTCGATATCTTTCTTGTATTGCTCCTCTTTATCTTTTATTGTATTCTTTAATTCTTCTGATTTCTGATCGAGATTATCTCCTTCCTTCAGGCCAAGTTCTGCTCTCAATTTATTCGCTTCTTCTGTCTTACCTTTGCCTTCCAGATCTTTAATGTCCTGAATTTTTTGCAGATCTCCCTTTGCTGTTTCAATTTCTTCCCTGGTATTTATTGTGTCTTTGAGGCTATCATTATAATTCTCTATATGTTCTTTTTGTTCTGCCGTCAGTTTTTCCTGTGAAATAGATTCCGTAGATGGTTGATTTTCCTGTGTTTTCAGTGATTCCGCCATGAAGTTTTTGTCTCTCTCCATGCTCACATCTGATTTATCCTCGGAAGCCATTTCTCTTTCCGAAACAGACTTTGTATCATCTTTATCCCTGCTCATATCTGATGCATCCTCGGAAGCTATTTCTCTTTCCGAAACAGACTTTTTATCATCTCTCTCCCTGCTCACTTCTGATTTATCCTCGGAAGCCATTTCTCTTTCCGAAACAGAATTTTTATCCTCAGTTCCCCGCAGGTCAGACAGGATATTTTTTAATTTCTCCTGAATTGTCTTGCGTTTTTCATCAGAATCGATTTTTCTTTCCTGCACCGGATTTTTATCCTTTGTTTTACCTGTTTCAGATGAAATATTCCTTAATTGTTCCTGAAATGTTTCACGTTTTTCATCAGAATTGATTTTTCTTTCCGGTACCGGGTGTTTATCCTCAGTTCCCCGAAGGTCAGACAGGATATTTTTAAATTTCTCCTGAATTGTCTTGCGTTTTTCATCAGAATCGATTTTCCCTTCGGAAGGAGTATATTTTTCCTGTAATTTCGCCGGAAAATTTTTATCTTTTACCCTGGCCGGATCAGATTTGTCCTCACCATCTATTTTTCTTTCCCGCAACTGTGTTTTATCCTGTAATGTAAATACTATCTCTTTATCTTTTTCGGAAATAATCTTTTCAGTCTCTCTTTCCTTTATTGTTTCTTTCTGTCCCGCCAGTTCTACGGATTCTTTATTTATATCGGAAACCTGATATATTCTATTATTTTCGAGCTCTCTGTTTTTAGATAATGGGTCTTTATTATCTTTTCTCACATATTCCGTATATTGCTTCTCCGTCAGTTCCTGTGTTTTAAATCCATTGTATTTTCTGTTGTAATTCCCGCGGAGTTTTTCCAGTGATATAAGTTTAGGAATTTTACTTTTGTTTATTCCCGGTTTTGTCATGGATACAGTGTTGCCATATTGCCCGGGTTCCAATGGTTTTCGTATTTCCTCTGGTGAATTTTTCTTGTTCCCTTTACCTGCTATTTCTTCCTCGGGTTCTGGTCTGTCCTTAAGTATATTTTCAATTTCTTTACGTTTTTCTCTAATTTCTCTTTTTTTCTCCTCGCTTATTCCTTCTTTGTTTTCCAGAGCTTTAAGGCGCTCCATATCTTTACTGAGATTATCACGTCCGTTTATTAAATTTTTCTGTACTGTTAAGTCATCTGAAAATCTTGATTTTTCTCCCCCAATATCTTTATCTTGTCTTAAATTCTTTTTTTCTTCACCAGGACTCCTCACTGATTTCTCCTGAGGGATCCTATTATCTTTTCCTTTAATCGTGCTTATTCCTTCGGGAGTCTGGGGGGAACTATCATCTCTTTTTGTTTCCCGGACATTTTTTTCTTTTCCTGCTGTTTCTTGTTCAAACCCGCTCCTGTTTATCTCATTATATTTTTTTTCATACCGCTTACGTATTTCACTGAGTGGTATAAGCTTGTTGTTTTTAAATTTATCCGGGGTTTTTTTAATGAATATTCGCTCTTCCCCTGGTTGTTTTTCTTCTTCCTGTTGTTCTTTTATTTTTTTTATAGATTCTCTGAGGTTTATCTTTTCTTCCATGGCTGTATTAAGAGGAGTGGGATGGCCTTTTGTGATTTTCTCACGAAACTGATTTGTTTTATCGCTTTTTCCCTTTGCGGCATGTGAAGGTATTTTCTTTTCTTCTAATGGTAGCAGATTTTTGTAGGCAGATTTATTTTTATTATCTATACTATGAGTGTTTGTACTATGGATTTTTTGTTCTTTTGCCGTATTCTTTTTCTCTTTCCCATGGGTACGGGTTTTAGATTTTTTTGTACCGTTCCCTGTTTCTTTTTTAGAAGTACCTGTAATACGCTTTGATACGCTTTTCAGTGTTTTTATACGTGATCTGTTCGCTTCTTTTTCCTTTAATTTTTGTGCTGCAGAGTCCCCGGCACTGTTATCAGTTCTGTCTTCTATTTTTGCCTGCCTGGAAGATGTTTTGAAATTGGCGATGTCTTTTGTGGAGACTTCTGAGGATTGAACCGGTTTCTGATAACCATCTTTTTCTTTAGCCTGGCTATAAAGGTTTGTATCTTTTCCCTGTTCTATTTCTTCTTTCTCTATTTTTTCATTAATTTCTTTCCCTTTCTGATCTAATTCTTTCTTCTCCTGTGCCTGTGTCTCCTGAAGAATTTGCTGCCTGCTCTGTGGTGTATAAGAAGTAGGGGTAATATTATGAGAATCTATTTTTGCCATAGTAACCACCCTCTATATTTAGTTTTTATGCTTTTTTATAATTTCTGACCTATGAGGTAATATGAGAGACTTATTTGTAACACTTTTTCTTAAGATATCACTTTTATTTTTCATAAAGTAAAGAGGTTTTGGAAATTATAATCTATAAAAATTTTTATAAAAAAGTTTATAGGGTATTTATAGTTAGCTTCATAACAATTTATAATTATAGTGTATTTCATAACTTATTAGAATTTAAGTCGTCGTGACGCGTAACGCGTGACGCGTCACGGGTTTAATCCATGCTCATCACGCATTACGCTTTACGCATTACGAGGTCATTATTTATGGATAGTTATGAAACTAACTATAAAGTAATTTTAACAAAATAGTTCCAGAGTGATTATTGTGAGTTGTGAGTCGTGAGTCGTGAGTGGAAGATTATCTTTACCATTCACGATTCACGACTCACGATTCCCTAATTTAGATTGACTTAACGGAATAAAAATAGTACAGTTTAATCTCAGAGATTGCTTGAAAATAATCCTTTATACGACAAGAGAGACACTTCAATGAGTCTTACAAAAAAAGAATTTCTTGAATTAATTGAAAAAACCGCATTTTTACATGAGCGGATAAATGGCTTCTTTGTGCCGGAACAGGTTCAGAATGACGAAATTTCTGAAAGAAATCTTAATAAATGGAAAGAAATACAGGCAAAAGGAAGAGAGGAAATTTTTGAAAAGAGACTTTCCTTTGATAATCTGACTTCAGATGCTGTCCTTCCATTGCTGGGAAATGTCCGCCTTGCTGATAAAAATAATCTTCCCGGATGGAGTGATATATTAGAAAAGATTATTAATCAGGAAAAAAAAATTACTCCGAAACATCCAGGAGAAGAGCTTCCCCTGAGGTTTATCTTCTCTGACAATCCTGTGCCATTTGAAGAAGTATTTGTTCCTTTTATAATGGTTGCAAGAGATGAAGTGATTGGAAAATCAGGGGAAAGCTATACACTGGTAGATGAACGAGGCCATGCTATTTTTGAGCACAATCTCCTTAATTCTCTCGCTTTTATGTGTTTAAAGGCAATACATCTTGAATTTTCTATATTTCTTTTAAATAGTAAGGCTCCTTTCGAGACCTTTATTGACCAGCTTACAGACACAAAAGATTCTGAATTTTATTCTGCATTTATAAGAGAACTGGCGAATAATTCTTTTCTTAATTTTTTTAATGAATATCCTGTACTCGCCCGTCTGCTTTCCGTACGTATAAAGCTCTGGACAGAAGCTGTATCCGAATTTTTCCTGAGGCTCCGGGAGGACATGTCTGAGATTTCCAGATTTTTCCATAAAGGAGAACCTGTGGGAAAGGTTATAAGTATAAAACCGTCTCTCTCTGACAGACATAACGGTGGGAGAACTGTAATAGCTATAACCTTTGAATCAGGTCTGCGGCTCATTTATAAGCCCAAAGACCTTTCTCTGGAAGAGGCTTATTTCAGGTTACTCTCCTGGTTTAATGCTCATGATGTATCACTGAGCTTTAAAACCATAAAAATCCTTAATCGTAAGAATTATGGATGGGCAGAGTTTGTAGAATATTTACCATGCAAAAGTGAAGATGACGGAAGAAACTATTACAGGCGGGCAGGACAGCTTTTATGTTTGCTCTATGTTCTCGGATGTTCTGACTGTCATATGGAAAATATTATTGCCAGTGGAGAATATCCTGTTGTTGTGGATTTAGAGACGCTCATGTTACCACAGGCACGATCATTTGAAGATAAAAAATATGAAGAAAGGTTAAGCTTTCTTGTAAGCAGACAATTTTTCGATTCTGTGTTGAGAACAGGTTTTCTTCCCAGATGGCAATTTGGCCCGGACAAAAAGTCTTATGACATAAGCGGACTGGGAAGTATTGGAGAACAGGAAATACTTTTAAAAAAAGAAATCTGGAAAAACCTTAAAACAGATGGAATGAAATTTGAATATCAATTCCATAAACTCAAGGAATCTTTGAATGTACCTGTTTTTGAAAATCAAAGTCTTAATCCTTTTTATTACAAAGATTATATTGTTGAAGGTTTTAAGGGCATGTACTCCTATCTTATGGTTAATAGAGATTCTCTTCTTGCACCCGGAAGTCCCCTGAGAGATTTTTATAAAAAGAACATTCGTTTTGTTTTTCGTCCTACCAGAACCTATGGTATGATATTAAACCGTTCACTTGATCCTAAATTACTGAGGGATCCTGTTTTATGGAGCATTAATATTGATCTTCTTACAACGGCCATCAGCAAACCTGAGATTAATGGTGATTACCTGTGGCCCCTCATCAAATCAGAGATATACAGTATGGAACAACTGGATATACCTTATATTACAGCCTCCTCAGATAGTAATGCTCTGAATGTGCCGGATGGAAAAACAATAGAAGGTTTTTTCGAGGAACCCGGTTATGACAGGGTTATAAACTGCTTAAAAGGACTTGACACCAATGATATGAACAGGCAGATTGCATTTATTTACGGTGCTTTATATGCAAGAGACAGGGGGAAATCGGAACAAATTTCAGGCGAAATAACACCCGCCCCTGCACTGTATGAGACATTCCTGGAGCAGGCTCTTTTAATCGGAAAAGAACTGAAGGAATGTGCCGTATGTTTTGGGAATGAGGGGTTGACATGGATAGGATATGAATATTTTCCGCAGGCAGACAGATTTCAGTTACAGCCACTGGGTTATAACCTTTATAATGGCATCTGTGGAATTACCCTCTTTCTTTCCGCTCTTGACATGGTTTCAGAAAAAAGGATCTTCAGAGAAACCATTTTATCTGCATTAAAACCGCTTTTAAAGGATCTTGATGATAATATTATGTCAGCAATGATTGCAAAGGACATGGGGGTAGGAGGGACATCGGGGCTTGGTTCTGTTCTATATAGCCTTGTTTCTATAAGTCACTTTCTTGAAATGCCTGAAATTATGGACTATGCAGAACATGCGGCTTTGCTGATAAAAGATCAGGTGGAAAGTGATATGGCATTTGATATTATTTATGGTTCAGCCGGTGCAATAACCGGTCTCGTTAAGTTTTATAATGTTACAAAGGATCAAAAAATATTAGATATTGCAAAAAAATGCGGTGACCATCTTCTTGAAAATGTTAAAGAGAACCATTCAGGATACAGAGCGTGGGCCACACTGGGAAACATAATAATGGGAGGCTTCTCTCATGGTGTTGCCGGTATAGCCTATTCTTTACTGAAACTTTACTCCCTGACCGGTGATGCGAAATATATAGATGCAGTGAAAGAAGCAATACTGTATGAAAACACACTTTTTTCCCATAATACCGCTAACTGGCAGGATTTAAGAACATCATCTGATAAACCGGAACATGAACGATTTATGACTGCATGGTGTCAGGGCGCTCCCGGTATAGCTCTCGGCAGGATTGGAGGCCTTTCTGCCCTTGATACCGGCCAAATAAGAAGAGATATAGAAATCGCACTGGATACAACTATTAAATATCCTCTCATTGAAAGAGATCATCTCTGCTGCGGGAATCTCGGAATAGCTGAAATCCTTTTTACTTCAGGCTTGAAACTTGACAGAGCTGATTTAAAAGAAAAAGGTTTGTTTAAGGCATCTCAGACAGTATGCAGAGCAAAACAGAGAGGTGGTTTTAACTGTGGAATTGGAGGACATTTTGATCCCGGTTTCTTCCAGGGTATATCGGGAGCCGGCTATGAACTTCTTCGTATGACAGAACCTGATATAATTCCTTCGGTACTGCTGCTGGAGTAATAGCCTGTCCGAAAACTTTTCACGACTTTTTCATAAGTTCTCCATAACTTCTTCACATCTTCATATTATTATGTACTGATACCAAATTGCTTTAATTAAACTGAATAATTTGAATAATAGGTAAATACTGTCTGCCTGCCTGATGCTCCTCCAAAAAAAATCTAAACTGGAATGTTTATAACAGTTACAGCTTATATTATGCTACTTTACATTATAATTCAATAAAATATACCTGTGCTGCCGTGATATTTTTTTCTCCGGAACACCAGGCAGGCAGACTACTATGTCTAAAGCTAAATAGTATGAGGTACTGTGGTGAGCATAAATAATACATATTTAATCTCGTGATGCGTAAAGCGTTATTGCCCATTCGCATCACGCATCACGCTTTACGTATTACGAAGTTATGATTTTACGGAGGTGATTTTTTATATTCCCTAGAACACTTTTTCGAATCATTCTAATTACCTGATTGTTGCTTTATGAGAAATCTGTGATATAATTTTATTATTATATAAAAGGAGGGTTATTTGATGTCAGAACCAGCAAAGCAAAATCTTTATAATAAGATCATTGCAAAAGCAGTAAAGGATGAAGATTTTAAGAAGAGATTGGAGAAAAGTCCGGAAGAGACAATAAAGAAGGATTTCGGCCTTGAAATACCTGCCGGCATGAAAATCAAAGTCATAGAAGATACTGAAACGGTAAGACACCTTTTGATTCCCAGAATTGCACAGACTGACCTGACCGAGTTGACCGAGACAGATATAGAAACTATCGCAGCAGCAGGGGCACCTCATACAGGACAGGCAACAATGATGTGTGATACTGCCTGGCAGACCTGCTGGGTCTGTAATCCATAATAAAGGCCCCTTTCGGCCACAGGGAAATAAGAAATATGAAAATCTGTTCCTCCCGTCACGCGTAGCCCGTTACGCGTGACGCGTCTTATAAAATCCAGGTTGTTTATTCAGGATTGGCATACATTATGTTCTCATTTATCTGCCTTATGGCATTAGAATAATTTTTTATATGCTCATAATCTGATGAATTCGGTATCTCAGATGTTTGCTCACCGGCATTTCTGAGGCTATGTATCTTTTCAATAGATTTTATGAGTGTTTTCTTGCCATGTGATTGAAGTAACTGTATCTGAGCCCATAGCTGTGTGTCAAGAGTCAGTGACGGATTATGGAATGGATTTTCCATCAATTTCTTTCTTACTGAAGGAGAAGCTATTAAATCAAATAATGAACTTTCAAGTATATTCTTGTTCATAATCTCTTCCGGTATTTTTGTAATATCGGATTCCCAGTTTTCTGTTTTTATTTCTACAGTAGATGAACCGTCGCCATAGAGGGTTTTTCTTTCTATAATGCTGTCGTTTTCAAAACCGGTAGTTACCCTTGCCATACCTGCGCTGGGCCAGCAGAAACACTGCTGTGTCGTGCCATTGCCCCAGTTTTTACACAGATAAGATGTACCGTCTTCATATTTCATACCTAATTTAAACATCTCTTCACCGTAAGAAACTTCGGAAAGAATCGATGAGTCATTATACTTTACCGTTCTTCTTGTTTTATTATCTTCAAAAATTGTTACTTCTTCTTCTGTGCCATCATTATATTTATACAGTTTTTTCGTAGCTTCTCCCGGCAATTCAAGCAAATCATAGGAGTTACCGTCACTATAGGATACCATCTGTCTTGTTGCTTTATTATCATAATAATAACATTTGTTGACAGTACCGTCCGTATATTCTTTTTTATATGCTATTACTTCGTTTAATGGCATCCAGGCAAGGCTGACTTTTTCTCCGTCAGAGGTTGTTTTTATATTGATACCCCTTCCTGAGCCATTTATTATAGTTTTATCTGTCATGGAAGGAGAATTGTAGTCTACCTGGCATGCCATGCTGGAGAATGTTGTAATACTGGCTTTTTTCCCTGCAGTGGGATCATGTATTTCAATATGTCTTCTGCCATCATCGTAATCAATGCCTATACGACTGATATTACCTTCGTCAAGCCGTGTATATTTCACACGGTTTCCGTTTTCTCCGGGGAATGAACAGTGCACAAGGAATCTGTTCTTGCCTCTGTATTTCCATACCCATGTGTCTGTGTCATAATTTTTACTTTCCTCTATATATAGATCACCACAGTTAAATATATTACTTTCTACGGATTTTCCCTTTGTTATATGAGAGAAATCAAAGGTTCCTGCTCTGTCTTTTACCTGCTTCTGTTTTATGTCACTTTTGTCCCATTTTGTTACTGTTTCTACGAGTCCCTGTGAATAAATTCTTTCTCTTCTCTTAATACCTTCTTTCTTCCA
>JAKPQU010000239.1 GCA_029555925.1 Bacillota bacterium | reverse complement strand
CTATATATATAAAGGACTTGGGCCTGGAGTCCCTGAGCATGGAAGCTCTAGAAGCCCCCGCTATAATCCGTTAGGATTTAGCGGTGGGAGCAGTCACGCTATAATAGTAGTTAGTTTCATAACTATCCATAAATAATGACCTCGTAATGCGTAAAGCGTAATGCGTGATGCGCAGGGATTAAACCCGTCACGCGTCACGCGTCACGACGACTTAAATTCTAATAAGTTATGAAATACACTAACTATTTTACCGATATAGAGGAGGTTGATTCTATATTAATGAATAAAATATCAGTATTGCTTGTTTTTTTTATTTTTTCCATGTTTTTATCCATAGCTGTAAGTGGCCGTAATAATTATATAGTTGTTTACAGCGATAAATTTTACCTGAAGCTTTTTGATGCAAACGGAAAGCTTTTGAAGTGTTATCCTGTAGGACTGGGTTTGAATGGTATGGGGAAAACCAGAGAAGGTGACAAAAAGACTCCTGTGGGAGAATATGAAATAATCTGGAAAGCTTCAAGATTCGCCAAAAAAGATGGAGGTTACCTTATTCAGAATGGTAAAGCTTTTTGCGGGCCTGATAATATATTTACAACAGATCCTGATAAAGGTTATCCTGATGAGTCACTCTGGACAGATGGTTATGGCGGAGAGAGGGCTGTTGTTATGTGTTTGAATTACCCGAATGATTCCGACAAACGTAAAGGATATACAGGAGGATGTATAGAAATACATGCCACCCTTCTCGGAGGAATAGGAGAATATTCTTCTGCCGGTTGTATCAGAATGTATCCTGATGATGCAAGAGAACTCTATAAGCTTGTCGATGCTGGCACAAAGGTTTTTATTAAATAATTCTTCAGACAGGATCAAGTTCTATCAGTGCTATAACATCATTGGGACAGAACTTTGCACATATGCCGCAGTGAATACATGGAAGAGGTTTTTTATTTTCCATATCCCATTGCATGGCATGGAGGGTACAGGCTCTTACGCATTTACTGCATCTTATACAATTTTCTTCTATAAGCTTTACTCCTCCACCCGGCAGTAATTCCAGAGCGTTTGCCGGACAGGCTATCATACAATCAGGTTCTGGACAGCCTGTACACATTCTTATGGAGAAAGAGCCTTCAGTCCCTGCATAGGCTCTTACCCTCATGGCACTTTTATCTGTTGTGACTTCATTGTGAAAAGCCCTGGAACAGGCATACATGCAACTGAAACATCCTATACATTGATCACGGTTTACTACTCTCATTTTTTTTCTCATAAAATCCTCCCCCTGTAGTGAATAGTTTGCAGTGAAAACACACATTACTCCTTACGTATTACACATCACGAACCATTTGTCACACGTTACGATATTATTGACCTGAGCATAAGCATTTAATATCAGTAATATATTACATTTCTGTAATAGATATGGTAATGGTATTTCTGGATTTTTCTCCTACAGTTACTGCAATACCGGCAGTTCTATTTGCTTTACTGCCTGTAAACATAACACTTTTATCCGTAGAAAATACCTTTTCTATCTTCCAGCCTTTTGAGGCAAGTTCTTTTTTATAAAATTTTTCTATCTGGCTTATTTTATCACCTGTTTCCAGAGACAGGGTATTTACATGTTTATCACTGTAATTTATACTTACAAGAACTTTAGATTTCGGATATATGGGCACATCTGAAGGAAAATTTTTCGGTATCTCTCCATTGTTAAAAGATATATTTTCGCCGTTTTTCCCTGTCATATTTATTTCTCCCATGTTTTTAATATCTTCTTTCTGGGCATTTATAACATCATCGGGAAGTTTTCCTCCTCTGTTTTGAAATATACATCCGGAACCAATAATTATAAGTATAAATAGTAATAAGCATAAATTTAAAAATTTCATTGAAATATCTCCTTTTAAAAATGAAACGTGAGACGTATTTTTTTACGCCTCACGCCTCACGCCTCACGCCTCACCGAATCATCCTTCGAATATTTTTTTCTCTTCTGCAGCTTTTTTCATATCTTCAGCTTTATGGAGAGCTTCTTTTGCATCAAGATAACCTGCTCCCTGCTGGTTATCTGTAAGACCAGGCATTTTATCTGCCGTTGACATGAGTATATTTTTTATCTGATAGGGAGTAAGATCAGGATTTGCTTCATACATAGCAGCTACAACTCCGGAAACTATGGGAGTTGCCATAGATGTTCCAGGCATACCCATATAGGCTGTCCCCATGACAAGAGGCATACGGGACAGTGCAATCATACGTTTGTCTATTATCTTTCTTGCTGCTTCAGGAGATTTCTTGAATTCTTTTATAGTTTCATCTTTAAATCCATAGACCTTTTTTAACATCTCATCAGGTACATTCATTAATTGATCATCGGGGAAGGTTTTTAACCATTTAAGAGTAGAAAGTCTTTCAGCCATAGCTTTTCCGTCCCCTTCTGCTTTTGACCCGGGAGCAAGTGGAGCGACTATGTTTTCTCCGGGAGCCATAAGATCTGGCTTTACCAGACCATCAGGCGTTGGCCCTACACTTGAAAATTGTGTGATTGAATCATCCGATCTATCGGGAGTGTTTTTATCATCTATAGCTCCTATTGTAATAACAAAGGGATCGTCTCCGGGAGCACTAACAGTTCCTGGCTCGGGACCAGAGTTACCTGCTGCCACAAGGACTGTTATTCCCGCTTTTACAGCAGCTTCTGCTGCTATATCAGTAGGATCTTCTGAATATTTTTGAGCTTTATGCCCTAAAGACATATTTATTACTTTTATGTTATATTTATCTTTGTTTTCGACAGCCCAGTTGATACCTTTTATTACATCAGACGTTTTCCCTCCGTCAAGGCCAAGAACCTTTATGCCTATGATATGTGCGTCAGGTGCAAAGGATCTGAATTTACCATCCGATAAGGCACCATTTCCTGCTGCATCTCCTGCTACATGAGTGCCATGACCTCCGTCATCATAGGGAACGCTTCTGTTATTAACAAAATCTACCCACCCTTTTATTCTATTATTGGGTGTTATAAGATCAGGATGAGGATATACACCTGTATCTATAATGGCTATGCCGACACCTTTACCTGTATATTTTTTAAATATTTCATCCTTTGCGTCTGTCAGGCCTCCAGGTTCTTTTGCTATCGTAGCCATAGCATTATCAAGCAAGGGCTGTTCTTTCTCATCTTCCATTACTTCTTTCATATCAGGTTCTGGAAGCCATCTTTCTACCTTATCTTCATATACGATATAACCTGCCTTCTCCAGATCTTTTTTCTGATTTTCATTGAGTTTTGCCGTATAACCGCTTAAAAGAGGTAACTGTTCTTCTACTTTTACTTCTCTTGTTTCTAGATCTCTCTGTGTAAGTTCCATGTTCTCTTCTATACTGGCACTTTTCATCAGACTTGGTCTCGGAATAATAAGATAACTTGAATCAGAGGAAGAAGATTCCAGCTTTACACTGTCTTTTACTTCAGATGGCTGTTCTTTTATAATTCTTGGTGGTATTTCCGGTAATTTCGGTATATTGGAAGAATTAATTTTCATATTATACACCCTTTCCTGTGAATATATATAATCATCTGATGTTAATATACCATATTTATTGAGGAAGGTGTATATTGAGTTGTTAATTTTTTGTTAACTTTTTAACGGAGAAGATTTTTTATATGGTTGAGAGTTAAGGGTTGAGAGTTGATAGTTTAAGGATAATTGTAGTTGTTAAACCTTTAGACAACTTGCCTGAATGGCATTAAGTTCCGACTGTTCACTGTTAATTGCTCACTGATCACTCATTAATATTCTCCGCTGAAATACTGCTCCAGTGCTCTATAAATTTCTTCCAGTATCTGTGTTTGATAATCCATTTTCTGTTGTAATTCCCCTATGGAATTACCGAGAGCTTCCTGTTGCTGAAATAATACATTTATAGCCTGATAAAGTTCTTCATCTTCCTGCGGCTGTGGCTGCTGATAAACCTGTTCCTGTGGCCTTGCCGGTGTGAGAGGTCTTGGCGTGAGAATATTAATATGAGGAAATTTTCTTTTCTGCTGCGATTGTGGCAGCATATAATCTTCCTGTGCTTCCGGAGGCATTGCAGGCATTGCAGGCATTTTACCTCTCGGAGGACTTACAAATTTACCTACAGCTTCGGCAAGATTGCCTTCTATAGTAGCTTTTTGATCTCTTACTTTCCCGGCGGAAGGGGGACCGTAAGACGGAAATTTATCCGGTATCGCAGTGGTAAAATCTTCTTCTCTTTCTTCCGGTTCTATGAATTCTTCTCTTTTAGGGCCTTTGAATAATCCTATAAATTGATCGGGGCTCAGAGGAGTAAATTCCTGCGTTTGAGCTTTTGAGACAGGTAATTCCTGTTGTTCCCTCATTTTCTGGGCTTTTATAAGCCCTCCTATTTTGCCCGGTGTAAGAGGAGTAAGTTCTTCACCTTTTGCTTTTTTTCTTGCAGTCCCTGGTGTTGCACCTATTTTCCCTGCAACCTGCTGCATCGGTTCATTTTGAACCGGCTGTGCCATTTCATGTACTTCTTCCGGCTCTCTTCTTCCTATTCCCATGGCCGTTGTAGCCCTCTGCCTCGTCTGAGGCTGGGCGGAAACACTGCTGTAAGATATAGAAGGTGCGGAAGGCCCCTCCTGCTGTTTGGCCGATAATTTTTCGTAACATTCGTTACATATCATGGCACCGTCAAAAATTTTGCTTCCGAATAGTGTCATAAGAGAATCACATTTAGGACATTTCATAATTACTTATCTCCTTTAACTTTCTTCTCAGAACATCTAAATCTTCTTCCATTTCAAATCTTTCACTGAGCTGGAGGGCATTGGAATAAATCCTGTGAGCACCATCATAAAGTCCCAGGCTTTTTACTTTATCACCGGCCTGTATTAAATAAAAGTTTGAAAGAGAATAATCTTTACCTTTGAAGAAATGATAGGAAAGTTCTACTAAATCAGGTATTTCCCATTCCTCATATGTAAGTTCTAGCTTGTGTGCTATATTCAGATGAAGTTCCTGTCTTTTTTCCTTCGGTATAGAATTATAAAAGATTTCTTTCATAATATGATTGGTGAAACTGTATATTTCTTCTTTGCCTCTTTTTTCCTTAACGAGGATTTTATTTTTTATAGCCTGTTCTATAAGAAAGGAATTTTTTTCTTCACTGAATGATGCCTGTTCGTCTTTACCATCATTTTCTATAA
>JAKPQU010000227.1 GCA_029555925.1 Bacillota bacterium | reverse complement strand
AAGATTATGTTCCAGGTTTAAACCGGGTTCAAGGTCAAATCCTTCTCCTATGGCAGCCCTTACGGAAGGAGCAAACTGTGCAACTTTTATAAGTGACTTGTCTCCAAGTTTTCCGAAAAGGTCCTGTGTATAGTTCTTTTCGACAAAGGCAGCGGTGGGACAGACATTTATACACTGACCGCAGCCGGTACAGACGCTGTCTTTAAACGGCATTTCATAGGCAGGCATGACAACGGTTTTAAATCCTCTGTGAGCGTAACGAAGGGCATTTACCTTCTGAATCTCGGAACATATTCTAATACACCTGCCGCAGAGAATACATTTATTCGGATCCCTTACTACGGAATGGGATGAAAGATCCTTTTCATAATGCTTCTTTTCACCTTCGAAATGTCTGTGCCTTATTCCTATTGCATAGGCAAGTCTCTGGAGTTCGCAATTGCCGTCTCTTTCGCATATATGGCAGTCTTCCGGATGGTTGTCCAGGATAAGCTCTACTATATCCCGCCTTGCGGTCCTGAGTTCCTTTGTGTTTGTATGGATCCTCATACCGTCTTTTACTGGGAATGTACAGGATGCAGCATAATTTCTCATGCCTTCTACTTCAACAATACAGACTCTGCAGGCACCTTCAATCGACAGTTGCGGATGATAGCAGAGACGGGGAATATGAAACCCGAGTTTATCTGCACACTGCATTATTGTCTGTCCATCCTCTACCTTATAGGGATTATTATTTATATAAATAGTGATTTCACTCATAAGATTATCTCTCCTTATACCTTGCTTATGGCTCCGAATTTACATGTATCAAAACATAGCCCGCATTTAATACATTTTTCTATGTCTATGATATGTTTCTTCTTCGGAGAACCGGATATTGCCGTTACGGGGCAGATTTTTTTACAGGCACCGCATCCTATGCATGAGTCGTTTATTTCATAGCTGATCATAGACCTGCAGGCTCCTGCACGGCATTTCCTGGATTTTATATGTTCCTCATATTCAATTCTGAAATTTTTCAGTGTACTCAATACAGGATTGGGTGCCGACTGGCCGAGACCGCAGAGGGAAGACTTCTTTATTATTGTTGCCAGTCTTTCCAGTTTCTCTATATCTCCTTCTTTACCGTTCCCTTCTGTAATCCTTGTGAGTATTTCAAGCATTCTTTTCGTGCCTTCTCTGCATGGAGTACATTTCCCGCATGATTCGTCCTGAGTAAATTCCAGGAAATATCTTGCAATGTTTACCATACACGACGTTTCATCAATAACAATCATACCGCCTGAGCCCATCATTGCCCCTGCATTTACCAGTGATTCATAGTCTACCTTTGTGTCCAGGTAATCTTCTGAGAGACATCCGCCTGAAGGGCCTCCGATCTGAACTGCCTTGAACTTTTTATTGCCCGGAAGACCTCCTCCTATGTCATATATGATTTCTCTCAAGGTTGTACCCATCGGAATTTCTATAAGTCCATTATTTTTTACCATTCCTGCGAGAGCAAAGACTTTTGTTCCTTTACTTTTTTCAGTTCCTATGGAACTGTACCAGTCTGCCCCGTCCAGTATTATAACAGGTATATTTGCCCATGTCTCCACATTATTAATAACAGTTGGTTTACCGAAAAGACCTTTCTGTGCAGGGAATGGAGGCTTCGGTGTTGGCATACCTCGGGAACCTTCTATGGAGTGAATAAGAGCTGTTTCTTCTCCGCATACAAACGCTCCTGCTCCGAGCCTTATTTCTATATCAAAAGAGAAATTGCTTCCCAGTATATTTTCTCCCAGGAAACCTTCTTTTCTTGCATCTGCTATGGCTTTCTGGAGTCTTTTTATGGCAAGAGGATATTCTGCCCTGATATATATGAAACCTTTCTTTGCCCCTATGGCATATCCTCCTATAATCATGCCTTCCAGAATCGTATGAGGATCTCCTTCTATGGCGCTTCTGTCCATAAATGCTCCCGGATCTCCTTCATCTGCATTACATATGACATATTTTTCTTCACTTACTTCTTTTGCTGTCAGTTCCCATTTGAGTCCTGTAGGGAACCCTGCTCCTCCTCTGCCGCGAAGTCCTGCTTTTTTAACTTCTTCTACGACCTGGCCGGGAGTCATTTCACTGAGAATTTTTGCGATTGCTTCATAACCCTTTACTGAAAGATAATCTTCTATACTTTCAGGATCTATAATGCCACAGTTTCTGAGTGTTACTCTCATCTGTTTGCCGAAGAAATTGACATCTCCGAAAATACGGAAGAAACGATTGTACAGATGGTCGTCTTCTACAGCAAGCCTTGCTACGGGATTATTTTTAACTATATGTTCCTCTATTATTTCAGGTATATCTTTACCGGTTACCCCTCCGTAAATAGTGTAACCGGGGTTTACTATCATAATAGGACCTTTGCCACACATGCCAAGACATCCAGAAATAATAATATTTACTTTTCCCGTAAGTCCATGTTTTGCCAGTTCTTTTTCTATATCTCCTTTAAGATTGCCTGAGCCCTGTTTCATACAGGTAGGGCCTTTACATAATATAATTTCCGATACAGTTCCCTTTGTATTTGTTTCCATATTATATACCTCGCTATTTAATAGTCCATTCTTCTATTTTTTCACCTTTTTTAAGATGCTTTTCTATTATGTCGGCTGCCATTTCTTTTGTAACATTTCCGTATTTAACGGGTATTTTACCTTCTTCCACTACCTCTACGGTAGGTTCCAGGTTACATCTTCCCGCACAGCCTTTCTGGCTCAGATAAACATCTACAAGACCGTTTTGTATAGCTGTCTGAAATACCTCCATAACTTCTTTTGAGCCGGCAGCTATTTCACATGTGGCCATTCCCACATATACCCTTTTCGTTGAAAGATATCCCTTTGCTATAATTCTTGCTATAGCTTCGGACCTTTTCTTTTTAATAATATCCAGTGGAGTCAAAAATTAACATCCCCTTTCTAATGTAAATATAAACGAATTTCCATTTTCTCCCGGTTCAACCCATATATTTCCGCCATGTTTTTCAATTATGTCCTTCGTTACAAATAAACCGAGCCCTGTTCCTCTTACTTTTCTTTTTTGCTGGGATTCAAGACGGGAGAATTTCTTGAAGAGTTTTCCTTTATCCTCTTCTTTTATCGGTATACCATCATTGTATACGTTTATTTCTATTTTAGATTCTTTTATGGAAGATGTGAGTATAATTTTACCGTCTTTAGAGCCGTATTTTATGGCATTTCCTACGAGATTATTTGCTACTATAGCCAGTAAATCCGCATCTCCTTTAAGTTTTATACCCTTATTTATGTTATCTATAATTTCCATGCCTTTTTCACTCGCCTGTTTTGAAAAAGCTTCCACTGAAACAGAAAATACATCTTCTTTAAGGAGCAAATCTATTTTGCTTATTTTAATCTCACCTTTTTCTATTCTGCTCAAATTAAGGAAATTTTTTACAGTGGATTCGAGATAATCAAGATTTCTTGTGATAGAATCGAGAGCTTTTCTCTGTTTAAAATTGATGAGTCCAAGAAATCCGTCCCTTACAGTATAGGCATTTAATATGGTTGAAGCCAGAATTCCTTTCAGTTCATGAGCTACAAAACCTATTAAATCAAGATAACTTTTGTTCAATTCTTTGAGTTTCTCATTTCCTTCTTCAAGTTTCTTTCTTTTGCCTTCAAGCCTTTCTGCCATATTATTAAAAGCTTCGTAAAGCTGTGTGAGTTCTTCCAGGGAGGTAACTGTTTTAACCCTGTAATCCAGCTCTCCTCCGGCAAATCTCGACGTTGCATTGAGTAAAGCCTTGATTGGCTTTGAGATACTTTCTGCAAGTATATAGGAAACTATTGCTGCAATCATGGTCGCAAGTGCTATAAGTGTGATAATACCAAACAGTATATCCCTTGACATATCGCGGAACGGTGCTTCCAGGATTCCTACATACAATATGCCTATCACATGACCCTTTATATCTTTTATAGGTTCGTAAGCAGTAAGATACCAGTCTGTTACAACAAAAGCCCTGGCAACCCATGTATTGCCTTCTTCTACAACCTTTTTGTAAACTGCTTCCGAAACCCTTGTACCTATAGCTCTGTTTCCTTCTTTGTCCAGAACATTTGTTGCAATCCTTATATCATCCTGAAATATAGTTACAGTTCCCGTAGGTTTTTCATTATAGAATTCTTTTTCAAAGACCAGATTCCTTGCTCTGTCAACTATACCGTTGTTATTGTTAATAATTCTTCCTCCGTAGATAATATATTTCGTTTTTCCGGAACGTTCGGTTACAGGCAGAGCATATTCCACTGCCATGGCATTTTCCAGAACTTTTAACGTGGTCGGTCTCGCCTGTTCGGTCTCTTTTACTTCTATTTTTATCCTGTCGTAAAGACCATCGTGCATTTCAAGGAGTTCTTCTTTGGATATAATTCTTATACCTCCCAGCCCTCTGTTCTGCCTTAATGCTTCACTGGCAATATCACTTCTTATATTATGTTCATCGGGTTTAACTATATACAGGTAATCCAGTTCAAGTTTCCCTTTAATTGTGTCAGGATTATCTTTTTCTGAAATGAGAGTGAATTCTGTTCTGTATGTATCAAGATCCCTTATATATACAGCTCTCACTGTATTGAGCCTTATCTTTACTTCCTTCTGGGCTCTTTCTATAATGTCTTTTTCTACTATATAGTAAACCATTACAGATTTTGATATACCCAGTACAAGTATAATAGAGAGAAAGGATAATAATAATCTGGATTTAATCGTATTCACAGATTTTTCCCCCTGTTTTTTCTCCTGCATTGACAAAATATATAAGGTTCTCAAGTTCCATTACAACATTGACATTGTTTATTATTATATCAGGTGTACTTCTCAGTCTTATGGGTGCAAAATTTAATACACCTTTTATGCCGGCGCCCGCCATGAGATTGAAAACCTGCTGTGCAGATGTGTCAGGTACGGTAATAATACCTATTTTTATATTATTCTTTTTTATATAATCTTTCATTTTTTCAAGAGGTAAAACCGGCACATGTGTTTCTTCATCATATTTCTGCGGATCTATATCGAAAGAGGCTACTATCTTTATACCTTCTTCTTCGAAACCATTATACTGGACCAGGGCCTTTCCTATTTTCCCGACTCCTGCCAGTATAACATGTTTAACTTCATTTTTCCCGAGTATATGATTTAATTTTTCAATGAGTTCATCTATTTGATAACCACCTTTTTTATTCCCCGTAATACGTGACAGTGAAAAATCTTTTCTGACCTGAAGAGCTGTTACTCCTGTGGCATCTGCCAGATTGTTCGAAATAACCCTTATAAGCCCCATGGACTTCAATCTGTAAAGTACATTTCTATATCTTGATAACCTTACAATGCAATTTTTATTGGTAACCATAATATTCTCCTGCTTCACATTATATCCTGTTTATAATAACATAATCCTGTTTTTTGTCAAGATATTTTGTTCGCGAAATCACATAAAATTGCATGATGAAATGTAATTTTACTTACAGTATTATTTTCTTGTTCAAATAAATAATTTTAATGTGATTTATCTCACATTATAGTGTAAAAACAGACTCGAACGAATTTTTCTTCTCCAGAGCCTACCAGTCAGAAGCTTTTTATGGATACCCTTTTACCTGTTACAGTAATAGATATTAATAATTAAATTCTATTATTTATTTCCTTATCCTGCCGATATTATTTTTTAGAAAGACATACGTGGCAATTGCGTTAAAATGAAAGGTGAATAGAATAAAATATTCTTACCATTAACTATTCACACTACTCACTATTCACGACTTATAGATTTATTAAATTAATTACCATTTCTACTAAAAGTGAATCTACCTGTTGTAAAAAAGGCTATCATTAACAATTGACTATTAGAATTTTTTCAGTTAAAATAACCGTCAATATATTTTTCAGAAAGGAGTGCGGTTTTCCCTGAATATTCAGGATAATCTGTCAGAACTCTGTATAATAATCTTTGGCAGATTATTCCTCCTGTTACGTGTAAGCGTAACCTGTTAAGAATCTTCTGAATTCAGATGCCGTATTAAATCAATGACTCAATTCAAACATGTTAAAGTTCCTGAGGGAGATTTAATCCAAATTAAGGATGGAAAAAGAGTAGTAGGAGACAGACCTGTTATAGGCCTTCTCCGCGGTGATGGTACCGGTATTGATATTACCCCTGTCATGCAGTCAGTGGTGGAAGCTGCTGTCAATAAAGCCTATGGAGGAAAAAAATCCATAGCATGGTGTCCCATATATGCCGGCCTGGAAGGTTTTCTCAAATACGGTGAAGTATTACCTGACGAAGCAATAGAGGCAATAAAATATTTAAAAGTAGCCATTAAAGGCCCATTTACGACACCTGTAGGAGAAGAGACTCATGTATGTCTTTACTGTTCACATCAACAGTATACAGGAGGAGAATGTGAGGAATGTCATAAACCTGATGGTGTTGCTCCGAGATTTCGTTCCGTAAATGTAAGATTTCGTCAATCTATGGATCTCTTTGCCTGTGTAAGACCTGTTCAATATTTTTCCGGTGTGCCTGCACCAAATAAATATGCAGATAAGGTAAATTTTGTTATATTCAGAGAAAATACGGAAGATGTTTATGCAGGTCATGATTTCGAAAAAGGTTCTGAAGTTGCCAGAGCCATTATAGAGCTGATAAAAGAAAAAACCGGTAAAGCCATAAGGGAAGACAGTGGTATAGGGGTAAAACCTATTTCCGAATTCGGTAGCAAAAGACTTATAAGAAGTGCCATTCAATGGGCTATAAGCCAGAAACTTCCTTCTGTTACAATCGTTCATAAAGGAAATATTATGAAGTTTACGGAAGGTTCTTTCTGTAAATGGGGTTATGAAGTGGCAAAAGAAGAGTTCGGTCATATTACTGTCCCGGAAAAGGAATTATGGAGTAAATATGATGGTAAAATGCCGGAAGGAAAGGTTTTGATAAAGGATCGTATTGCAGATTCTATATTCCAGCAGATACAGACACGACCTGATGAATACAGTGTTCTTGCTCTTCCGAATTTGAACGGCGATTATCTTTCCGATGCAGCTATAGCCCTTGTGGGAGGTCTCGGTCTCGGTCCAGGAGCAAATATAGGCGATGAATATGCTTTGTTTGAAGCAACTCATGGAACGGCTCCGAAATACACGGGGCTTGATAAAGTCAATCCCGGTTCTTTAATACTTTCTGCTGTTATGATGCTTGATTATCTTGGATGGCAGGAAGCAAGTCAGCTTATAGTGAATGCTATGAAAAAATCTATACTTGATGCTCATGTAACCTATGATCTTGCCCGTTTGATGGAAAGAGACGGCAGAACAGATGTTCATGAATTATCCTGTTCAGGTTTCGGTAAAGCCATAATCGATAGACTTTAAAGTTCGGCGCGTAATGCGTAATGTGAAAAAACGCATCACGCATTACGCATTACGATATAATTTTCAGGGAGGAATTTTCTATGCATAAAATATTTGACAGAGAGATTAAATTTCCGATCCTTATAGGCATCTGTGGAGGAAGTGGTTCGGGCAAATCTGAATTTGCTCAGAATATAGCTTCAGAAATAGATGACCTGGTTATTATTTCTACAGATAATTTTTACAGAGATCTGAGTTATATGTCAGAAGAAGAAAGAAAAAAGGTAGATTTCGACAAACCTTCAAGTGTTGATATGGATGAGCTTTACTATACACTGGCAAAGATTAAAAAGAATAATCTCAGTGAGATAGCTATTCCTATGTATGATTTCAAAGATCATGTAAGAAGTAAGGATAAGAAAATAGTTACCATAAAGAAAATAGTAATTATTGAAGGACTTTTTATCTTTACAGATGAAAGGGTAAGAGATTTATTTGACTATAAAATCTTTGTTGATTCTGCATCAGGTGAGAGACTTGCAAGAAGGCTTGACAGAGATGAGAAGGTAAGAGGCAGGGATAAGATGGATATTGTTGATCAATGGAGAAGAAATGTAGAGCCCGGATTTCAGAAACATATAAGATTTACCAAATCCTATGCGGATTTTGTCATTAATTCCCGTTTCGAAGAACCTATTGATCAGCCTTTTTTGCAGAAACCTCTTCAGGTTTTTGTAGCTGCATTGAAATATATGTTGAAAAAATGAGATTTTTATATCAGCCTGTCCTGTGATTATATGAGGCATTTCCCTTGCGTCACGCGGTCACGCGTCACGGTTATTATTTATAATGTTCGTTCCACGGCATTGGTGTGGTGAGAGGGTTATAATCAAATGGATCTTCTATTTTACCGGTAGGCTGTGGTGTAGCATTCCATTTTCTATTTGTACCGACAGGATATCGCCCCGGTTCGAAGTCGAGTCCGTCAGGTTTTACAATAATAATAGGTTTTCCTATAATATCATTGAATATATAACTTATATGTAAAAAATTCAGACTATCAATAACAGATAGATATAGAGTCTGGTATTGATCCAATCTTAAAAATTCGCCTGGAAGAATCTCCCTGTTTACGATAAATTTCCCTCTGGAATAATCATAATAAGAATTTAATCCGAGTCTTTTCAAGAATTCCTCTGCAGGAACATATAATTTTTTTGAAGTATCGTCAAAGGTTATATTTCCGTCAAATGGTTTATCTTCAATAGAAAGAGGATAGGGGTATTCATTTGCAAGAGATATACCATGAAGGGGGGCAACATCTGAAATAACAGTAATGGTTCTGGACATTAAAGGGGTAGGTGTTACATTTTTTTCTATGGAGAGTTTATATTCATTTAATTCTTTTTCATATTGCTTTTTTCTGTCCCCTTCTGATAAGTTTATAAGAGTGCTCAGAATACTGTTATATTTCTTCATTTGATTCTGCTTATAGAATATTGCTTTTGCCTTTTCAAGCCAGCATATGCTCAGGTCAATCTGCTTCAGATAATAATAACATCTTGCTATACCGTAGTATGCCAGGCCAAGTTCAGGATTCAGTTGTATTGATTTTTTATAGTGTTTTATTGATTCATAATAATTCTTCTTATTTTGATAGGCATTGCCCATGAGGAAATAAGCAGTAAAAGAATTCCTGTTTTTGCTTATAGCTTTTTCTAATATAGTTATGGCACCATCATAGGAGCCCTGATTTGTCAGAGTTATTGCTTCCTGAAGAAATACTTCTATGTTGTCTTCTGAAGCAAAGATATCAATGTTTATGTAAATTAATATTATAACTGTAATAAGTAAATACATGTATTTGTTCTTCATAAAATATATTCTTTTCGTGACGCGGGAATTATATGCGGGTCTGACCTGTATATATATTATCATAATCTGATATGTATGTCCAATATAAAAAGGGATTTTCTTGCTTCGGCAGAAATATTTATATGAGAATCGTGAAGTATGAAGGCTGAAGAGATGAATATTTTTTCATTTTATAAGGAGATGAAGTTATTTGTTTTTTAATCCCGGCACAGTTTTAAACGGCAGATACGTAATAAATAAAATTCTCGGTCATGGTGGTATGGGAGCAGTATATCTTGCAACACATGTTAATCTCGGTACAGAGTGGGCTGTAAAGCAATTACTTGATCTCTTCGGTTCCGATGCAGACAGCCAGAATGAAAAACTGAGGGCAATAGAACAGTTTAATGTAGAAGCAAAAATGCTGGCCAGGCTGGATCATGTAAACCTTCCCAAAGTTATAGATTTTTTTGAAGACAGTGGTTCTTATTTTCTTGTTATGGAATTTATAAAAGGTAAAACCCTTGGCGAAGTTGATAGAGAAAATATCGGGATTTTACCAGTAGAAAAAATACTTTCCTGGGCCATACAGCTCTGTAATGTTCTGGATTATCTTCACAATCAGAAACCGCATCCTATAATATTTCGTGATCTGAAGCCTGAAAATATCATGATTTCAGATGATAATACAATAAAACTTATAGATTTCGGTATTGCAAAGATTTTTAATCCTGCTTCCCAGACAGGGACTATTATAAGAGGTACAGGTACTCTGGCTTTCTGTCCCCCCGAACAATACGGTTCATCAGGCACAGATCCAAGGAGTGATATATATTCACTCGGAGCTACCATGTATGTCCTTCTTACAAAACAGAAGTGTCCTGTGTCTATAGACAGGCTTATCAATAAATCGTCTTTGCCTTCCATGAAAAAATTCAATCCCTGTGTAACATCAATACTGGAACAGTGTATATTAAAAGCTATGGAGCTGGACAGAGAAAATAGATATCAAACAGTTCTGGATATGAAAAAAGACCTGGAAGTGTGTATGGAAATAAATCAGGCTTTAATACCGGATGATATTCAATTCCCGTCTCCTTCTTCAGGTTTTCCACAACAGTCATCAGCCTTCTGGGATATTCATTATCCTCACAGTATTGCTATTGATGTGTCTGGAAATATTTATATAAGTGATAAAAGAAATACTATCCAGAAATTTGATGGTCATGGAAATTTTATAAGTAAATGGCATATTATCCTGGATAAGGAAACAATCTGTCCCCCGTCTATCGCAGTGGATAGCAGTGGAAATGTTTATACCCTTATTATGGAATGTAATTATGTAGAGAAATTTGATTCTTCCGGAAGTAGCACAAATAAATGGGGAGTAAAAGGGAAAAATAACGGGGAATTTATCTGTCCCTGTGATATTACAGTTGGAGAAGAAGACAATATCTATATAGTTGATACGGGAAATAATCGTATTCAGAAATTTGATTCTTCCGGTAATTTTATAACTGCCTGGGGACAGTGTGGAGTGGAAAAGGGACAGTTTAATTATCCCAGAGGCATGGCAGTTGATAGTTTCGGTAATATTTATGTTGCAGATACAGGAAATTGTCTCGTCCAGAAATTCGACGGTCAGGGAAATTTTATTATAAGCTGGGGAGGGAAGGGAACAGGGAAAGGGCAGTTTAGACATCCTGTATCTGTAATATGGGATCAGGCAGGATACGTATATATTATAGATGACTGGCTTGATAATATACAGAAGTTTGACCTGTGGGGTAACTTTATATATTCTCTGGACAAGAATATCTTTATAGATGATAATTTTATTGCTCTCTCCGATGGAGCAGTAGATGGAAGGGGAAATATTTATCTGGTGAACAAAGGGAAACATATTATACAGAAATTCTCTTCTGACGGAACTTTTGTAACAAAGTGGGGAAACCCGGAGGCAGTGATTTCAGTGAGCAGTAAAGAGTGAGTAGGGGCGAACCACTGTGTTCGCACGGTACCAGGTGAAAATAAGCATTACGCATCACGCATTACGAACCACCCGTCACGCGTTACGCGTTACGCGTCACGATTGTCACGCATCACGCATTACGCATCACGATTTAACCGTAAGCTCCAGAATAGCCCTGGCAAGTTTATCGGAATTATGTCTTACAAGATCGGTTTCACTTATAAGATCATCTGTAATCACATTGACTCCCAGGTCTGTAATATTCTTCAGATCCAGTTCCACCGGATAGGCTCCCTGTGCTTTGTATTTATGGAGTAACTGGCGTGGTATTTTTTTGTTAAGAAGAACATAATCAAAGATTGCATATCCTGTATGAGCAAAAATAGTTTTTATATGATCCCCTGCCGTGAAACCATCTGTTTCCCCTGGCTGGGTCATGACATTACATATATATATTTTTATGGCCCTGGAAGTTTTTATATTACTACATATTTCAGGCACAAGGAGATTTGGTATAACACTTGTATAAAGACTGCCTGGGCCGAATATAATAGCATCTGCTTCTTTTATGGCTTCTATGACTTCATGCTGTGGTTTTGGGGTGTGTGGTTTTAAAAAAACCTTTCTGATAGTACCTTTTGATGCTGTAATACTTGTTTCTCCTTCAACTATACTCCTGTCTTCCATTTCTGCCATAAGCACTACAGTATCAAGCGTGGCAGGAAGAACCTTTCCTTTTATAGCAAGAACTTTACTGCATTCTTTTATGGCTTTATCAAAATCACCTGCTACCTCGGATAATGCTACCAGAAAGAGATTGCCGAAATTATGTCCCTCCAGATCTTTTACATTATGAAAGCGATATTGAAAGAGATCTGCCAGAAGTGATTCCGATGCAGATAGAGCTACAAGACAGTTTCTTATATCACCGGGAGGAATTATACCCATGTCTTTTCTGAGCCTTCCGGAACTGCCTCCGTCATCTGATACTGTTACTATAGCAGTTATATGTTCCGTATAATGTTTTAAACCGCGAAGCAGGGTGGATAGACCTGTTCCTCCGCCTATAACAACTACTTTTATATGCTTGTATAATTCTATATGTTTATTTTTCATAAATATTATAAGCCCTATTCCTGCATCACGCATTAAGCATTACGCATCACGCATCACGTTTTATTAACTGCAATAAACTCTGTAGTCTATACCGGGAAATATATTATCTCTTTTCTCAAGCAGCTCAAGCTGTGTATTATTGATTTTCCCATTTTTTATTTCTTCATAAAGTTGATAGAGCCTGCTTAAATGTTCTCTTGTGCGTTTGATGGCATACTCTACGGTAGTCCCGCTTCTCATTATAAATGCCCAGTCACTGCTCTGAGCCAGGAGAAGTTCTCTTGCACACTGGTTAAGAGCCCGCCGTTTTACTTCATCTATTGTATCGTTTCTGTATATATTGGCAAGTTCTATCATCTTTTCTGCACCTCTGTGAAGATGTCTGTATATCCAGTCATTTGTCTCATTCAGCCAGTATTCATTATAACCCTTGTGTCCCCAGCTTGAACTGGAAGGTACTGCTACCTGATGGGTGGGATATTTGTCCAGATATTCTACTGCAGTAACAGGAAGAATTTTTCCCTGGTTTTGCATAAATCTGAATACATGTTCGAGAAAGTAGGGACCTTCAAACCACCAGTGTCCGTAGAGCTCTGCATCATATGGCGATACGACAAGAGGGAGAATCTTCAGATTATTGCTCCAGTATTCTATCTGCTCTGTTCTGGTTTTTACAAAATGTTCTCCATGAATTCTGGCTTTTTCAAGGGCTTTATGATAATTATAAGGCTTTTTTTCCGAAAGTTCTACCGTATCTCCTGTTACTCTATAATATTTTATACCGGTATTTATTCTTATGCCGCTTTCATGTATGTAAGGTTTTATATATTCCTCTGGCAGATCATATCCTGTATCCCTGTAAAATTCCCTGTAGTCAACATCGCCGGGATATCCTCCTTTTGAACTCCATACCTGCCTTGACGATTCCATGTCTCTTGCAAATACTGCCACTCCGCATGGAGTATAAACAGGAGCATAAGTTCCGTACCTTGGAATGGGATTTGAGAAAAAAAGTCCATGAGAATCTACAAAGAAAAAATTTATACCGTAATGTTTGAGTATTTCATCATCACCGGGATTGTATCCGCATTCAGGAAGCCATATCCCTTTCGGAGGTCTCCCTATAGTCATTTTATGATTGTTTACAGCTACGTCTATCTGGGCTTTTACACATTCTCTGTGTATTCCTATAAGAGGGAAGAAGCCATGGGTGGCGCCACATGTCATTATTTCAATATTTCCCCTGTCCTGAAAATTCTTAAATGCTCCTACAATATCCTTTTTATAATCTTCCAGATAAATTTTATGGAATCTTTTCAGCAGGTCATTATATATAATAGCTGTGTCATGAAATTCAGGTTCTTTTTCTGTTCTTACCAGTTCTTTTTCTGTAAGCTCTATAAGTTTTTCCAGATGCAACTGAAATCTGTTACGAAGAAGTGTATCGTTTAACATGTTAATGAGAGGCGGTGTCAGAGACATGGTGAGACGAAAGCGGACTCTGTCTCTTTCAAGCCTTTCGAACATCTGCAACAGGGGTATATATGTTTCTATTATGGCTTCATAGAGCCATCTTTCCTCGAAGGAATCCTTATATTCAGGGTGCCTTACAAAAGGAAGGTGGGCATGAAGCACAAGCATCCAGTAACCTTTTTCCATAATGTTTACACCTTATATGCGTGATGCGTGATGTTTTTACCGGTACCGGGCGACCACAGGGGGTCGCCCCTACTTTTTACGACTCACGACTCACGACTCACTGCTCAACAACTGGGACTGGTGAATGGAAAATGTTTCTCTTCAAGAAGTCTTTCCTGGAACAGGTCTCTGATGTGGGGAGGAAGTTGCAGGATTTTCCAGATAGTATGATGACTATCAATTTTCCGGGCAAGTTTGTAAAGGTGGGGCACTTCTTTTTCCAGTTTTTCATGAAATAACATTTTTATATCAGGCGAAAAATCTGCAAACTCCCATTGTATTTCTTCTCTATGAATTTTCTGTACAAGTCTGAATCTATCCTGTCCCTCCAGATCTTTATCTTCTATTAATACCGGTATATTCTCCGGTACATGAGAAAGTTCACCTGTCAATGCCAGTGGTTTCCATAAGATTTTTTCTTTATATTCTTTAATTTTCTCACTATCGTCTCTTCTCCGGATATCTACTCTTTTACCCTCCTGAATGTCTTTTATTCTTTCAATAGTTTCTCTTTTACTCT
>JAKPQU010000170.1 GCA_029555925.1 Bacillota bacterium | reverse complement strand
CGGGATTTAAAACGTTCCATTCACCGAGAAAATTAATTTTTTCTTTATCAAGATCCTTATTTTTATCTTCTTTTTTCTTTCTGTTCATGTCCTTCATTCCTTTGTGGTTTCACCGTGAGCACTGTTTGTTTTAAACCAGTTAACTACTTTCTCACCGTATTCCACTGTTTTATCCACAGTTTTTCCTGCAAGTTCGGCACCTTTTTTAGCACCTTTAAAACCGCCCTTTATACCACCTTTTATGCTGGCATAGGCACCGTCAATCATGCCCGGAACTGCTCCGAATACGGTCGAACCGACTATGGGGCCTGCTATAAGTCCTGCGATTACCCCTCCGGGGCCTCCTGCCAGACCGGCAACGGTTCCTACTACAAGGCCTGTTATCGCACCGGCAGTGCGGAGTATTTTTGTTTCTCCTGCGGTAAAATCAGGATTCGGTTTCTCGACGGCAGCACCATGGACTGCTCCTGTTGAAGCTCCTGCCAGAGTGCCGATAGAACCTCCTGCCAGTTTTGCAAGTCCACGGAATGTTTTATGTATGAAACCTGCATCGTCTTTCGGAGCTGTCCCTATTTCTACTTTATCTTTAATTTCTTCTTTTTCTTTTTCAGGTAATTTTTTTTCCTGAATTGTTCCTTTAATCCGGGTTGATGTATTTATATTCATAGACCATGCCTCCTATTCCTTAATTTTCATTGTAACATTCCTGGAGCTTCATGGCAATATTATTTACTTCGTCATTTGTTAACTTTTTGTTAAAATATCTCATACGATAGAAGAAAAGCAGAATGATAGATTTACGGTGAAACTAGATTTCCCATATGATCTTTCTCTTTACAGAAGGTGTACGAAATCATTCTGAAGCGGAAATCACTGAAGGATTTATTATTTATATATTCCGTCAAAACAGCAATAGATTTTTTCGTGATTCCCGCTTTTTCTGCCAGATCTTTCCAGTAATCTCCGGCCCTCCAGTAATCCAGGAGACCGTCAACATTACATAAGAGATCCTTATAAAAAGCCAGTAAACTATTTGCAAATGAATCCAGTATCAAAGTGAATGTTTCTGGGAAACACCTGTATAAATGAGTAAAAATAAAAATAATAAATTTATCAAGTTCAGGATATTTATCTGCAATTGTATGTTCAAGAGTGTAAAGATTGGGAAATATGTCCCTGTTTCCTGTAATAAGAGAATTACAGAGTTTGAAGTTGAAATTATCTGACATTTTTGAACAAAAGTCCTTTAAAACCAGTTTATCTTTATATGTATCAAATAATTCAGTCCCCGGTAAAACATATAAGGTGTGTAATTGTATTTGACGGATACCTTTTTTAAACAGGGAATATAACATATGTAATGTTAAATTCAGATCTTCTTCTGTTTCTCCGGGGAAACCATACATAAATGAAACAGTAGGCTTAATATTATTTTTCAACATAAGCTCAAAAAGAGGCTCAACTGTCTGGAGATTCAAATTTTTGTTAATATATTTCTGTATACCGGGAGAGCCTGATTCTATCCCCAGAAAAATAGCCCTGCATCCTGACAGGGACATCTCTGTAATAAGTTCTTCATCCAGTGTGTCGAGTCTGGCACTGCAATCCCATGTAATATCAAATTTTTGTAATTCTTTACATAATTTCATTGTAAAGTTACGATTTGTTGTAAAATTATCATCGATAAAATTGATAAAGTGTGTATTATTACCGGTAATTTTCTGTATAAGTGATATTTCTTTGCAGATACGTTCTATGGATTTTGCTCTGAATCTGTGTTTCCAGAACTGTGATGTGGAACAGTAAATACAATTATAAGGACAGCCCCTGCTTGTTTCCATAGAAATTTTACCTTCGTAACCGCCGGGACTGAGAGAATAATTTAACAGAGGTAATCTATCCAGATCTTCTATGAGAGGTATATCCGGGTTCTGTAAAATTATATCATTATTTCTGTATATTATGCCGGGAACATCAGTTAAATCATTCTTTTCGAACCCTTCTATTATATGTAAGATATTATGTTCCCCTTCGCCGGTGCATATTAAATCAATCCAGGGGAACTTTTCCAGGATTTTCTCGGATAAACTCCAGGTCTGAGGCCCTCCTGATATTATCTTAATATTATTATTTTTATTTTTAATAAGACGGGATAAAAATAATAGATCATGAAAAGTACTGGAAATACCGGTAAATCCGACAATATCAGGAGATTTATCCAGGATATATTCAGCCATAGTTTCCATGTTTTTTGCCTGATCATCATTATATTCCAGTATCTTCTTTGAAAATAAATAATTGAAATCTATTATTTCAACATCTTTATTATTTTCTTTCAGAATTGTAGCAAGGCCCAGTAATCCCAGAGGCGTAACATAGATGGTACGAACAAAAGCCATATATTCAAAAGGCACGATAAATAATATTTTCATTACTCTTTCCTTTCTTCTGCTCTATTTATCAGGAAATACTTTTTCTATTATAGTATTGATTCCATGTATGGGCTGAAATCTGTATGTCCCTCCCGGAATAGAATGTTGTAAAGATTTTATGTAAGAGTTTATTTCCTCTACTTCCAGGTCGCTCAAAGGAAATATCTCTTCCTTCCAGGCTTCGTAAAGTTTACGGTAATTACGAAGAGATACCTGTTTTTTTCTGTAAAATTCATTCCACATAGGGGAGCCGGGACTTAATATGAGCCAGTTAATCAGGGCACAGGATCCGCTTTTACATATAAGTGAGTAAATTTTATCTATTTCCTCCAGAATCATTGCTTTGTTTTGCCAGGGAAAACCGATGATAAATGAAAATAATAATTTTTTGCCCATGCCGATTTTTATAGCCCCTTCCGTACCTTTCAGAATATCTTCCGGTTTAAAGTGTTTCCCTATTTTTTTCAGAGTTTCTTCATGAAAGGATTCTGCCCCCACAAGTATGGCCTCGGTATAAGGCTCGAGTTCGGAGAGCATTTCTTCTTCACGTAATTCCATTATATGGCCGTTCCATATGGCCTTTATGTCAATCTGTTTTTCCCTCAGAAGTTTTGCTATTTCTCTTGCTCTTTTAACATCTATTATAAAACTGTCATCAATAAAAAGAAATTTCCCTGTACATACCTTACCCAGATAGGGAATATAAGCTTCTATATGATCAACAAAACTTTTAGCACTTAAAGGACGCCAGTTTTTTTGATATGGTACAGAACAATAACTGCAGCGATTGACACATCCTCTGGAAGATTCTATGGAAAGCCAGCTGTGAGTTCCCTCCGGGAGTTTTTCATAGAGAGGTACAGGCAGAAGGGATATTTCTTCAGGTGTCATCAATGGAGACACAGGATTTAACTTTATTTCTCCATTTTCCTTATATACCAGTCCTGGAACTTCCTCCGGTTTTGCTTTTTTTTCTATAAGCCTGAGAAGGGGGATTACAGATTTTTCTGCTTCTCCTCTTACTACATAATCTACAGGATATTCCTCCAGGATTTTTTGCCCGAAAAGTGTTGCCTGTACTCCTCCTACTACAAATATCTGATCATCTCTTACAGAGCGGAGTTTTTCTATAAGACAGGCAGAAGTATACCAGTTCCATGAATTAACTGACATCATTATTAAGTCAAAACTGAGAAGTTCTTCTACCATCTCCGAAAGCTCAAAATTTTTCCCTGTCCAGTCTTTTATGGAAATTTCATAACCTCCCTGTTCCATGATAGAAGCAAGGAGATAAATATTATAAGGACAGGGAGTTCTATAAGTAAGAGGTTTTTTTATAGGAACAAAGTCTCCTTCTTTATGTTCCATCGGGGCCATGTTGCATAAAGCTATAAGCATAATAAAATTCCTTATCTGTATTTATTGTGACACAACCTGTATTTTCCTGCAAGAATGGTATCCTGCAAAGATTTTATATAAGAGTTTATTTCCTCTACTTCTTCATTATTTAAAGGAAATACTTCTTTTTTCCATTCTTCTAATATAGTTAGTACCGTAACAGGTAAAAG